>DASQAZ010000114.1:0-4187 GCA_035635475.1 Bacteroidota bacterium
TCGATCGGATGTATCCACCCACATTGCTTCCCCCGATTCGGCATCGACGACCCGAAGCAATCCGACGGGCGGGAGCGCGGCCTCGCGCGGATCGAAGAGCCGGACGCCGATCAGGTCGTGCTTCCTGGCGGCAATCTTCAGTGCGTCGTTATAGCCCTCATCAATAAAATCGGATATAAGAAACGCGATGCTGCGTTTCTTGATCGCGCTCGTTAGATAACGCAAGCCCTCGGAGATGCTCGTTCGTTTGTTCGCCGGCTGAAAATCAAGAAGCTCCCTGACGATGCGCAGGATATGCGTGCGCCCTTTTTTCGGCGGGATAAATTTTTCCACGATGTCGCTGAAGAAGATCACGCCGACTTTGTCGTTGTTCTGGAGCGCGGAAAACGCCAGTACGGCGCACAGCTCCGCCGCAACATCTCTCTTCATCTGCTGCGCCGTCCCGAATTCGCCCGATCGGCTGACGTCGACGACGAGCATCACCGTCAGCTCACGCTCCTCCTCGAAGACCTTGACGAACGGGTGATTGAAGCGCGCGGAGACATTCCAGTCGATTGCGCGGATATCGTCCCCGAACTGGTATTCGCGGACCTCGCTGAAGGCCATCCCGCGCCCTTTGAACACACTGTGATACTCACCCGAAAAAATCTGGTGCACCAATCCCTTGGTGCGGATTTCGATCTTGCGAACCTTCTTCAGGAGTTCAGCGGTTTCCATTCTTACGGCACTTCGATCGTATTGAGGATCTCGTCCACGATATTTTCTGGGGACACATTTTCCGCCTCGGCCTCATACGTCACGGCGATCCGGTGCCTGAGCACGTCGTGACAGATTGCCCGGACATCCTCGGGGATGACGTAACCCCGTCGCTTGATGAATGCAAAGGCTTTGGAAGCAAGCGCCAGGTTGATCGACGCGCGAGGCGATGCACCGTAGTTGATCAGAGAGGAGAGCTTTTCAAGCTTGAACTCGCCCGGGCGGCGGGTCGCGAAAACAATATCGAGGATATACCGTTCGATCTTTTCGTCCATATAGACGTCCTGAACAACCTGACGAGCCTTCAGTATATCAGAAGGGCTCACCGCTGCATTTACGGCGGGGGTGGAGTTTGTCATATTCTGACGCATGATCAACCGTTCCTCATCCCGGTTCGGATAGTCAATCCTGATCTTCAGCATGAACCGGTCCACCTGCGCTTCCGGAAGCGGGTATGTGCCCTCCTGCTCTATCGGATTCTGCGTCGCGAGAACGAGGAATGGCTCGTCAAGCTTGAAGGTTTGTTCGCCGATTGTTATCTGGCGCTCCTGCATCGCTTCGAGTAATGCACTCTGCACCTTGGCTGGTGCCCGGTTGATTTCATCGGCGAGAATAAAGTTCGAGAAAATAGGTCCCTTGCGCACCGTAAACTCCCCGTTCTTCTGATTGTAGATCATCGTTCCGATGACATCGGCCGGGAGGAGATCCGGCGTAAATTGGATGCGCTGGAATTTCGCATGAATAGCTGCGGCGAGTGTCTTGATGGAAAGGGTTTTCGCGAGTCCGGGAACCCCTTCGAGGAGAACGTGCCCATTCGACAGGAGCCCGATCAGCAGGCGCTCAACCATCGGCTTTTGCCCCACAATGATCTTGCCGACCTCCATCTGGAGCAGCTCCACGAAGGCGCTTTCCCGCTGAATGCGTTCATTGAGAGATTTTATGTCCGTCATGTCTTGATCGTGCGTTCTTGTTGAAATAGTTATGAATTATAACACTTCTTGCGGAAAAACCGTTGCCCGGCCGTCGTTTTGACTACGAAAGATCCGGGGTGGGGATGAGATCGGGGGATGGATGTGCTCCCGTAGCCGGCATTTCTTTGATAGATCAGCAGGATCCAGGATATCTGGGCGAATGGAAATCGATCAATTCGTGACTAAATTTAGCAAAATCGGGCGAAAAAACAAATAATTTGCCATGTGATTCTCGAAGTCTTGACTTTTTCCATTCATTTTTCCATTATATGACCTTCGAAGCCTCCCAGACCGATGGCAAGGGCAGGAGTCTAGGGGATTTACATGATGTTCCATAAGCGACTCAATTGATTGGAAGAGATTTTGGTTCACCTCACACCGGGTAAGGCTTGATTCGCACACCGCAGGACGGTGGAGCGATTCAGTCCTATCCAAGAATCTTCATCGCCGCCGGCGAGGTATCAGGAGATCGGCAGGCGGCCTACCTCGCGCGCGCGATTCTGGCCCAGAATCGGCATGTCCAATTATACGGCTCGGGCGGCGAAAAGATGATCGAGGCGGGCATTGACATTCGCGTTCGCACATCCCACCTCGGGTGTGTGGGTTTTCAGGAGGCTCTTCGTTACTTGCGTCCTCTCCGGCGGGTTATGTCTGAGATCCGTTCCATGATCCGATCCGATCCGCCCGACATGGCGGTACTCGTGGACAATGAGGGCTTTAACGCACTGCTGTCAAGGTTTCTCCACAGTGAGGGGATACCGTTCATTTATTACTTCCCTCCGCAAGTCTGGTTCTGGGGCGAGTGGCGCGCGCGCGCGGTCGCCTCAAGAGCGCACGCGATCATTGCGGCCTTTTCCGATGAGGCGGCCATTTATCGAAGAGAAGGAGGCCAGGTCCGCTGGTTCGGGCACCCTCTGATCGATATCGTCAAACCAGCCCCACGCGCTGGGAAAATCTTTGAATCACTTGGACTGGATTCCGCGATGCGGACGATTGCGATCATGCCCGGCAGCCGCTTTCAGGAACTCCAACAGATGGTTCCCTCGATGCTCGGAGCCGCGCGGATCCTGCAGGCCAAACATCCGGAATTACAGATCATTCTCCCTCTGGCCGCCCCTCATCTCAGATCTGCTCTCGAAAAACAGATCGTGCGGGCCGGGATGTCGGGCATTGTTACGGTTGTTGAAGACCACATCTATACTCTGCTAAGCAAGTGCGAACTGGTTCTCCTCTCTTCGGGAACCGCCACGCTCGAACTTGCACTTCTCGGTATCCCAATGGTCGTCGCCTACCGTGTCAAACCATTGACGTATCTTCTCGGCAAACATCTGTTGAAAGTTCGTTTCCTCTCGATGCCCAATATCCTTCTTGGCGAGCCGGCGGTTCCGGAACTTTTGCAGGAAGATGTCACAGCCGAACGTCTCGCGCTGGAAGCCATCTCCATTCTTGATCATCCTGAACGGGCAAATACGATCCGGGAAAAACTGGGAACGATCCGTTCAATGCTGGGAGAGCGCGGCGTTCTTGACCGGGCGGCCTCTTTCATCCTCAGCGAAGTCACTCAGGTCCGGGAGCGGAATCGCCTGGAAGTGGCATGAACGAGGGTTCGCGTCTCCTCTCACTCCTCCGCCCTCATCTATTGAAGGTCATCACCGCGTGCACGTTGTCGATGCTGGGTTGCGCAGGATTACTGGCAATCCCCATCATCGTTCGAGATATTTTGGGGAAGACGATTGCCGGCAGTCAGGTAAGTGTGCCTTTACAAACCTGGGTGATTCTCGGCACCGGGCTTGCCGTGATCACTTTCACGATTTACGCGGCCTACTCAATGATGTCGGATGTCTCACGCCGGGTAACCTCCGCGCTTCGCCTCCGGTACATCGAAAGTATCCTCCGTCTGCCGGTGGGATTCCACAGAGATCACCAGTCGGGGAAAATCCTGGAAGTGTTAATTACGAGCATCTCCGACGTCGAATGGTTCATCAGGTACACAATCCTGACCGCGCTCGCAATGACAATACTTGTCGTTGGGGGCACGCTCATGCTCTTCCTGGTCGCCTGGCAGCTCGCCTTGGTTCTGCTCCTGACAATTCCGTTGGTTGCCTTTATTCTGAAGGGTATCTTCGGGGTCGTAAGGCGCCGGATGCATGAAAGTGAGGTCTCCATGGGTGCCATCACCGGGGGGGTCGAGGAAGTCCTGCGCGGAATAGAAGTGGTAAAGGCCAATACCGCCGAGACTCACGAGCTCGAGAGATTCAGGGAGAAGCAAGCGCGAGCTGATTCGCTGGAACAACGGAGCGCCCGATGGGTGGGTTTGATCGAACCGCTGATTCTATCAAGCGCTATCGGAGTGTTGCTGCTGGTCTTGTTGTTGGGAAGCAATATGATGGCCGCGGGAGAACTCCGGCCCGAGACCCTGCTCTCGTTCGTGTTCTATACATTGCTGGTCGTCCCGCAATC
>DASQAZ010000115.1:0-5801 GCA_035635475.1 Bacteroidota bacterium
CCCAAACGCCGACCACGTGCTCCCATCCCACTTGGCAACATAATGAGCAGTTACTGTTCCCGCCGTCGTAAATGCTCCTCCCACAAACAGGTCGGTTCCAGCCACCGCGAGTGCGAACACGCTGCTATTTACCCCCAAACCAACTTTGGACCAATTAAGGCCGTTCCACCTGGCAATATATTTGGCACCTGATGCACCGGCAGACACAAAATTTCCTCCGACGTAAACGTCAGATCCGATTATCGCGATGGCATAGACTTGGCCGGTGATGCCCGGGAATCGGAAGCGACTGTCCCATGACGTATCTGCAAGAGAGGAAGTGCCGGCTACACCTGCAGGCATCGAAGTCCGCTCACCAGTCGGACTCACAGCCGTCGCCGACGTAAATTTTTGCTTCCGATTCAGGCTCGGGGTTCTCGTGCGCACAAATCGTGGCGAGCCGTTCCGGCCTGACACTATCGTCCATCCCGAGGGGTCGAGGGTCCCAGAAAACCCTGGTGGGGTGTTGAGAACGCCGGATGGCGCGAGAAATCTCCCGATTGGGGCGCCCCGCTGCCGAAGATCTGGCTGTTGCGAAAGTAAAATGCTCGAAAACGATGCGAGCAACGCGAGGGCGAAAATTACTCGTTTCATATGAAACCCCTATGGAAGATTCGTTACCGGAGAAATCCGTCTTGGTAATCGCCGGGACAGCTTTGCTAATATATGCTGGTCGCGGGGGTTAGACAATCACGCATTTGCGGGAAAAGTGATGAAATTAAGACCTGACATGGGGTTCGGATCGCAAAACGGAGCTTCGATTCAGCCACGAATACCTGCAAAAGGTTTCCCGCGCCGGATGGGAACACTAATGCAACATCAGCGAAAGAGCAGGGTGGGAGTGCGTATTCTCGCTTCGGTTGGAAAGAATTCTCAAGAACCACTAGACCCTGAATCTAGCGCGTCTGTCAATTCCGCCATCCGGGCATGATTTGATCAATTTTGTTCTCAATCTTTTGACATTGATGACGTGCATCGTTAACTTAAAGCTCGGGGGGAATACCAGCACTCCTCGTTGCACGACAGTTTCTTGTATTCATAGCAAGGTTTAGATCAGCGTACTTGGAGGCGACCCGTGTTCTATTGGCCTTTTCGCATGAAATCATTTCCGCTTGGCTTAACCGCTCTCGCCCTGCTTCTTACTGGAACCATCCATGCGCAGTATATACCCCGCGCCGAGTTTGGTGACCCGGCTGTCCGGTTGCGATCTACGATTGACACAAACCTAATCCGGACCAGCATTTACAATTTTGGATTCTCCGGACGGACAGGCGTCGGCCAGGGTGTTCCATTCGAGTGGCCCAAAAATACAGGCCGAGATTACATCGCACTGCGAGGCATGTTTGTGGGCGGCGAAGTCAGAGACGAGCATGGGGATACCATCCACATAGTGTCTGTTCCGGCATTCCGCCAGAACCTTGCGACGGGAGGTGACTGGAATTTCAATCCTATCCCTGAGTACATGAATCCTGCGCGGCTGTCGATCGCGCGGAGTAATGATCCAACGGGCTGGCCCGCGGTTTGGCCCGATAAGCTCAGCGATGGGATCGATCCAGGTTGGCCCGGTTCCTGGAATGGTCTCTACGGAAAGAACCAATTCTTCGCGGGGACTGAGCTTTATTACCACTATTCGGACAACGTATACAACCGATATCAGTACTACCCAGACAGCACAAACCATTCGCGTGCTGGTTTGGGGATCGTTGTGAGTGAGCGGGTCATCGAGTGGGATGATCCTCTCCTGAAAAATGTAATAATCACCGTTTCCGATATCTATAATGCGGGCACCCGAGATATCGACAAGGTCGGCATCACCTTATGGATTGCCGACCTCATCGGCGGGGACGGTGATTCTCAGGATGATATTATTGCGTACAATCTCCAGAAGAGAGTCGTTGTGATGGAAGATCGTGACGGCATCAGCAGCAACCCAGCATTTCAGGGGGCCGTAGTGGGGCAGGTGGGACTGGCTTTTCTCAATACCCCCGACGACCTCGGAATCGGCAGCGTGCAGTATGTGCCTGCGGGAGCGGTGAATTTTTCGACGGTTGCCGATGCATATCTTTGGAGTGTCATGACCCCCGGCACCTTTGTCGATACGTCTTCTCCCCAATGGGGGGATTACGACTTGTATGCTTCCGTCGGTCCCTTCGCACTCCATGCAGGCGAGGCGAAACGATTGACGACCGCGCTCGTCTTTGTTCCCGGTCAGTCGCCAGGTCCTCCCGATCCGGCACGCGTCTACCGAGCCGTGGACACTCTAAGAAACATCCTGCCTCGCGGGCCTCAAGGTAACATCGTTCCCGTGTCGCTGATTTCGCCCGCCAAGGGGCAAGTAGTCCTCGATACGACGACGATCCGGTGGATCGCGGGCGGCGGGGACACAGCCCTAAAAGTTTCCATCATGATCAGCAGCGACCTTGGAGATAACTGGAGTATGCTGGCAGGATTCCAGCCCAATAACGGATCCTACCAGTGGTCCACGGGCTCCTTTCCGGCAGGTATATTTTACAAGCTGCGATTGCTCGCTTCGGATACCACGAGCATCGGATTCAGCGTTATGGACAGTACATTCACAATACGATCCGCACAACAGGTCGCACCGCAAGTCCGCCTAGACAAGTCAATGATTGCAAAATCGTTCCACAGCTTGGTTCCGGTCCGCTGGATGGCGGGTGATGCTGACGGTGATACTGTATGGATTGACCTCTACTGTAAAATCGAAGGTGTCTTCGGTTGGACGCCCATCTCGGCCGGCGTGTCAAACACGGGAGAATACATCTGGAATTCGACCTCATTTCCCGAAGGTAGCAGATACTTTATCGAAGCCCGCGTCCGGGATGGGTTCGACTCGATCGCCGTTGACAGCGTTGGGCCATTCGAAGTTCATAGCGTTCGGTATGGCTTGAGCGATTCAGCATCGGTTCAGCGGACAACCATCGGGACTGGGCCTATCGAGGTTCACATTGCGGACACGTCCCAGCTCACCGGTCACACATACAATCTTCAGTTTTCGGTTTCTGCCGATTCCGGGACACGCTTCGCAGTGATCGATCAGAACACGAGCAAAGTAGTCATCTCCGATGCGACGGACTTGCGTGGGCTCGCCGAGGGTCCGATCTTTGATGGAATCCGTCTCTTTGTCCGGAACGACAGCCTCTCATTGGACACGGCAGACTCGCGGTGGCAACGAACGGGCATACTTAAGTATCAGTTCAAGCTTTTGCGGTTGGGATTCAGCTCTGGCGTGCCGGAACTTGGCGATTATGATATCGAGATTGGTAATGTGGGGCTGGATACATCAATCGCCATAACAGTCAGCTATCGGCAAGCTCCTTCGAAGCCGGTCAATTTTAGGATCACCAACACCTTGACAGGCCGGAAGGTAAGATTCGGTTTTTTCGAAAATGATGGGACGGACGGCAGGTTTACTGCGATGCCTCCGGGTTTCGGAGCGATTTCGGATCTTATCGTACTGTTAACCACAGTGCACGACTCCCTCGTCCCCTCGTGGGCTTTATCGCTAGATCCGTTTTCCGCCGGAGTAATTCCGGCGACGGGTGATTCGCTCCGTATCCGCTTCCTGAAGCCGTTCCAACAGGGTGATATGTATCGATTTCAAGCGCTACGCGGAAACATTCTCGCAGTACGGGAGGCAAACAGAATTCCGAAGGGCTGGGAGCTCCGGCAGAACTATCCCAACCCCTTTAACCCATCGACGACCATCGGGTTCACACTTCCGACGAAGGCGCATGTACGGCTGCAGATTTACAATCTTCTCGGACAGCTTGTCGCAACTTTGGTGGATGCCATTGAAGAATCCGGTGCGAGATCGGCGAAATGGAACGCGGGGAACGCTCCGAGTGGGCTCTACTTCTACCGGCTGGAAGCAACGGATCAGGCTCATCCATCCAGGGTGTTCACGCAGGTGCGGAAAATGGCGCTCGTCAAGTGAGCGGCATTAGAATTAACTAGTCTTAGAGGAGTTTAAAATGAATAACGACGGCACGTCTGGCGGCTGGATCATCCTTGGAATTATTGCAATTATAGTTTTCCTCATTGGCATACGAATTGTCCGGCCGACGAACAGGGGGCTGGTTGAACGGCTCGGGAAGTATAGAAAATTTGCCGAGCCCGGATTTCATTGGATTATACCTGTGATCGAGAAAATATACCGTGTCAACATCACCGAACAGATGATAAACGCCGAGCCGCAGGAGATCATAACCAACGACAACCTTAACGCGGTTGTTGATGCGCAGATCTATTTTAAGGTGAAGGCGGACGAAGAAAACGTGAGGAATTCCCAGTACAACGTGAATAACGTCACGTTTCAGATTGTCAATCTTGCGCGAACAACGCTGAGAAATATCATCGGAACGATGACACTAAAATCTGCGAACAGCGAACGAGGGCGGATCAATGATGAACTCCATGCCATCTTGATAAAAGAGACCACGACGTGGGGCATTGACATTGTAAGGGCGGAACTGAAGGAAATCGACCCGCCGAAGGATGTGCAGGAGACGATGAACAAGATTGTTAAGGCCGAAAATGAGAAGATAGCGGCAATAGACTTTGCGACAGCCGCGGAAACAACGGCCGACGGACTGAAAAGGGCTGAAATAAAGAAGGCAGAAGGTATTCGGCAAGCGAGGATCCTACAGGCGGAAGGCGAGGCGGAGGCGATCCAACTTGTCAATGAAGCGGCGAACAAGTACTTTATTGGAAATGCGCAGCTTCTGAAAAGACTGGAAACTGCCCAGGCGGCGTTGGAAAAGAATGCCAAGGTGATCGTACCGAGTGGCGCGGACCTCGTGAACGTGATTGGAGATCTTGCGGGGGTTGTGCCGCTGAAAAAGGACTCGCAATGAGTGTTGTTTCATAATTATTCCCCTTCCCGATGCGCCCGTCTCCTCGGGGCCCGTTCCGCCGGATTATGCGGAACGGTCGAACTCGTGATTCGGGAGATCCGGGCACCGCCCAACCACTAATCAAATTTCATTACCTCCCCTCCTCTTTTTCAACTAGCTCGTTCCCCCGCAATTCGTTCAGGTGATTGCTGTAAATCAAATTTACTGCCTTTACCCGATTGATTTTCTTCGCGACATTCTCTATCGTGAAGTAGAATCTGTCCTCGGGTGACAGGAAATTTTAAGGACGCTCTCGCAGAAGAGTTTGCTTCTCGAGAGGCAATCAACCGAGAGGAGGGCTTACCATGAAACACATCTTATCTGTTGCAATTCTTGCCGTAACGATTTCCCTTATCGACGGTCAGAGTGAACTAATCGCTGGAGCACAGGGCTCTGAGCAGAAGGGAGCATCTTCAGCCGCCGGGGCAGCGGTGGCAAAGCAGGGAGGAAATCCTCCCGGCGTTTCCGGCACATTGGCTCGCACCGCGACGTACGTGACAGGAGCCTTCACCTTTTCGCAGCCCCTCCTCCTCGATGGTCCCCGTGGCGTGATTTTTGGGGTCCAAGATCTCGAGCCGCGGGCCGCGGTCGATTCCCAGGGCAATATCTACGTTGCCGCAATCCAGGGCGTGCCCGCGGGAACCGACGTGTGGAAATCAACAAACGGCGGCGGTTCATTTACCTACCTTGGGCAACCCGACGGAGCTCAAGCTGCGGCGGCAACGGCGGGCCGGGCGCCCGGCGCGGGTGGGGGAGACGAAGACATTGCGGTGGGATTGACCGGAAGAGTGGACGTTTCGGCCCTCTGGCTCGGTGCGATCACAAACTGCGTCTCTTCAAATGGAGGGG
>DASQAZ010000116.1:0-21383 GCA_035635475.1 Bacteroidota bacterium
TCTTCCCAAGTGATGATTGCGCCACCCTTCATGTCGCCGACCATTGCACCCACGAACTGGTTGTTGGGCTCTGTACAAATTGGAATACCGTCTACGGTCCATTGCTCAACACCCTCTGCCCTGACGTGTTGTCCGTAGACATCATAATTGGTGCCACTCCGATAATCTGACCACGCAAGAATTGCGCCACCCATTTTGTCGCTCACGATAACAGGGTCCTCTTGGTTGTATATCGTTGTGCATACTGGAATGCCATCAGTCATCCACTGGACAACACCTGAAGAATTTATGCGCTGGGCGTAGATGTCAAAATCGGCGCCGCTGCGATAGTCTGACCACACAATTATTGCCCCACCGGCTCCATCTGTCACGATTCTCCACGAATCTTTAACGTTTCTCGCAGTGCAGATTGCAGCACCGCTCGCATTCCAGCGTACTTCACCCCCGGAACTAATCCGCTGAGCGTATAGTTGGTTACCGTAAATGTCGTTGGTGTCACGGTGATCTTCCCACACTATGATAGCACCTCCCGAATCATCACTGGCGATGGTAGGGTACATTTGGTTTTTGACCGCCGTGCAGACAGGGATGCCATTTTTCAGCCATTGTGCTTCCCCCGAGGCGTTGATTCGCTCGACATAGATTTTATAGACGCCTCCACTGCGCCCGTCTTCCCATGCAACAATCGCGCCGCCGACGCCATCACTCACGAGGGCGGGATAGTCTTGGTTGTTTGCCGTCGTGCAAATAGCAGCCCCGTTTATGCCCCACTGCATTATACCCGAGGCGTTGACCCGCTGCGCATATATATCGCCACCGCCCCCAGCAATAATTGCGCCGCCCGCCCCATCGCTAACAATGTTCGGATATAGCACTCTGCCTGCCCCGATGCCAACTGCTACGCCGCTATCGGGTACATTTGACCATTGTGCATATATCCAGGGAGAATTGACGAGCGTTATGAACAGCAAGGCGAGGATGATAATGTTGGCGCAAATTCTATCCTTCAGGGCCAACGAAACAAATCCCGCCGTCTGTGCTGACAAGCCACTTCGATGGCTTTTCCTCTTGGACAAAAACAGGATGATTAGCCCCATGTTGTTACCTCATTCATTTACTTGCGAAGACAGTGCATCGACAGCCGTACATCGATTCAAGTATGGCATCAGGGTCACCTGGATAATCAAGTTCGTCCCCGTTACTCAATATGAATTTTTCATTCATCGGTACTTCAACGCCATCGAGGGAAGCATGTAGGTCTCTCACATCACCATCCCTCATCGTGACCCAGGATTTACGACTAAACATCATCGACTCCCTTGCAGCTTTAATATTCTGATAATTAATGCAGAAGTTCGATATTGTCTGGGCTATCTGAGAGCTTGGAACTGATTCATCATCGTGGATAACCCGCGCGATGCGTTGCCTCAATTCGTTCAGAGTCTCGTTCCACCGAAGTCCGTGGCAAAGCTCATCGTATACGGCATCGACGTGGGTGTGAGGTATCAGCTCCATCTTCTGCAATATTTTCCTTACACCCTGCTTCACGTCATCCTCAAGCGGTGGGTATATTATACCGGCTTCGGTGTACCCGGTAAAAAAATCATCAAAACCCTGCTTCATCACTTCGAGGAGTTCTGGGCTGCATTGTTCCATGAATCTCCCAAAATCGAGCGTCAATCCGGCGAGTAACACAAAAGCCCTGGTGACTGTCTCCAGAAGGCCTTGATCCGTTGCGGAGCCAATCCTGTCCAGTATTTTATCTGAAGAAGTTTCGTCCGAGCCTGGAAATCTATTACGTCTTACTCTGTTCCTTTTCGAGCCTCTTCGCCTCTACGAGGTCGATCTTTGCCTTATAACCGTGTTTTAGTAACAGGTGTAAAAGGTTGTTGCCATTCAAGAGAGTAATCGGTTTTCCTCTCGCAAACTCATAAGCGTCCGCTCCGTAGTGGGAGGTTGTAACCAAGATGCCTTTCATAGCCCCCTCGTTCATCAGGGTGCCAAAAAGATCTCGCACGGCGGAAACCCCCACGACATTCGTATATCGTTTCGCTTGGATGACTATCTTTCCGCCTCTTATAGGGTCAGTGTCAAATGCGACGGCATCAACCCCTCCGTCACGGCTCGCCTGAGTAATCTTCACTTCACCGCCAGCAGGTTTAAACTCTTTTTCGAACAATTCTCTGATTAACTGCTCGAATTCTTCCCAATCCATTGCAGCAAGATTCGACGCCTCACTCAGTCCCTCCGCGACTTCATGAGATTGCACAAACCTCTTGTCTTCCCGATTGATGGAGACGATTGCTGCAACTGGTGTAAGCCCATGAAGCTTCGTGCTTCCAATGCCCCTAAGTGTATGAAAACAACTCCTGGGGTCAACTTTGGACAAGTCAAGTTGTAGGAATTCAGGTCGAGTAGTTTGAAGTGAGAGGATACATGGTCTGGTCTCTTTGCCAGTCGCCTTGCTAATTGAATTTACCCATCCGTTCATTACTATGGTATTGACGAACTCATTAGCGTCGTGTTGGAACAGTTTATAGATGCACATCAACACGATTTGATAAATAACACTGTCATAAAGTTTTTCTCGCTCCCGCTCGCTAAGCGGAATTTCATTAATCGTTTCCTGAGTTTGATTCACCTTCACCGCTTTGATGGTTGGGAGGTCTGTGGGCGATGGAAGCTCCAGGTCAACGACTATCATCTTCGCGATAGGCTCGTAATCCACCTCATTATTTCTGGTGTGCAAGGGTGAATAATCGAGCCTTTCCAAGACCCTTGAAAACCAAAAAGCGACCGATTGAGGGTGGCTTATGTCAAATACCGCTCTGTACCTGTCCACGTAGGAATTAACTTGGTTTTGTTTCTCGATGAAGGTCGACCGGCTCTGCAACCAGGAAAGATGAGCCGCCTCAAACCCTTTTTTCAGGATTAGATTCTCATCTTCTATATCCATTTTTTGTTTTTTCCATAGTTCATGAGCTTTCTCAAATTGCTGGTGTCTAAGTTCCTGTTCTCTTCTCTTGTGAGAAGGCAGAAGTACGTCCAGAAACTTTCGTGGCACTCGGAAAGTATCATCTGTAGGCTTGGGCTCTTGTGGAATTTCTCTCACAGCGAGTGGCCGTGGCTCGGGTGTTGAAAACGGCGCAAAATCTTTTAGCGCATCCCATCCGAGCTCATTTTTCTTACTTAAAGAACGCACCAGGATTTCTTCAAGTGACTTGAACTTTTGTTCGAGAGTGATATTAATTTGCTGGAGAACTTCTCTGATGATGTCTTTGTCAAGTTTGAATGAAATGGTGGTATAAGTATGCAACGGCAACTTGAACTGCCTTGATAGGTTTGCGCTCTTGGCGTTCTTTATGACCACAACCGCCTTGTACACAAGTTCACTCCAGTTATCAGCAGTCACCATTTCAATCGGATTGCCGTGCAAGTTTTCAATATTAATAGTATAGCTCATGGCATTCTCATTCTCGTTCCACGGTGATTCAGTAGATACGCCTGCGTTTGCGGTGGCAAGCCAGGTCGAGGGAGTTTGCCACGGAAGACTGAGACAGACGGTAAGTTTCTGGGGTCATCTTGGCTCTTTCGGAATTCGCATTTTGCTGAAATTACAGATATTCGGAGTTTGAGCCAGCAAGACCATTTCTTTCCTCCATCATTTCTATCGTTCGAATCGGTGCAAGAATTCTGAAGGGTGACGATGCCTTCCGCTCCTTGTATTTGCACCCACGGAGGTCTGCCATTTTCGCTTCTCCAAAAATCAGGAGATTGGGTATGCTTTTCTAAAGAACTCGACTATTTTCATTGGATGAGCATGTAGGTTCTTTAGTGATGGATTCCTCGCCTTTAGGTGACTAATTTCAGCTTTCTCGAAGCCATAAGCCGTTCCGGCGATATCGGGGCAATTGGCTGAATTCTTCCCGAACTCTAACTTATCCAAATTAGTTCGCCAGTAGCGAAAGCCCAAGAATCGGATTGTATTCGCATTCCGAATGAGTACCTGAGCGCGGGCGAGCGTTTGAGGGTCATCTTCCTTGTCAGTGATTCTGAGGCTATAGGCAACCCGCTGAACATGACTCCTATCTTGAGTTGGGGCGTATGGACAATTTCCCCCACGGGATGGAAGAATCCCAAGCTGGCCATGTATATGGACGATTGGGATATCAAGAATCGCCTGCTTTCTCTCTTGTTCTGAATTCCCGAAGAACGCCGCCGTGACCGTGTCGAAATATTCCTCAAAAGACCTGTCATAATTAAATGTGATGAAAGAATACTGTTCAGGATTGACAGGTTGTTGCAGCCTATGCAAATGTTCAAAAAAATATCTATACCAGTCATCATCTATTCCCGGCTTCAACAATTCGGATTTCTTTTCGAACTGGACGAGGGCAAAAGCGATGGCCAACTTCCCTAACTCCAAGAACTGGGGGTGTTGATTGAGCAAGTCATCAATCGCGATAATGTTTGACTCCCTAATCCTCTTTTCAAACTCATTCATCTCCCTCGGTAAGATTCCAAGGCTCTCGAAGTCACCCTTCTTGAGCCTCAAGATTTCAAGAATTTGAGGTACAAGTTGATATCCAGTGGGCAAACCATATGGTTGACTTGCACCCGCTCCGAGAATGAATACAGTTCTCATAACGATTTCTTGAACAAGGGATTACCATCTCCTGTTACGACGAACTCAAAAAAAACCCGTAGGCGGCTTGCTGAAGGCTACTCCCTACGGGTTCTTTCCATTCGCGGCGAATGGATAAATTTGTACCTACACTATCTCGTCATCTCCTCAGCAAGCCAGACTCAAATTTAATCGAAATGGAGCCGAGAATCAAGCCTCTCAAGGAAGTATTCTTTACCCCAATTACACACTGATAGCGAGTGGTAAGCCGTTAACATCATCCTTGTTCATAAGTTGGACAGATTCCTGGGGGAATAATCTCCGTAAGCGTCGGTGAATTTCTCCTCTACCTGTTCTCGCAAGCTGTGATTACTTGGAGAAATTTTCCTGGGAGTTATGTTCAATTCATGGCGTTGTCACAAAGAGACTTTCACATTCAATAAAGATGCTCCTCAAGTGTGTTGTAGTGGGTTCACCGTCCCGTATCGAAGATTCTGCCCTTCCCGGGTGCAGTGAAAGTGTACAATCGTCTCGATCGCAGGTTTTTATGAGGTCTTTCCTCCATGCGGACACACGGCCCATCTAATCATCGGTTGCTTTGTCGTTTTCCGCCCGCTTCACCTCTTCCTTGTCACCTTGTTGAATCTTCTCCTCTGGATCCGGTGGTTTTCCGGGAGGTTGAGACGCCGTGCCGGATTCCTCCATTGGTGCCGTAGAAGCTTGGTGAATATTGTTCTGAGGCGGAGTCGCGATGAATGATGAGAGGGGTGAGTTCTGAGGTTGAAACGGGTTGAACTCAAATAGCTTTCTGTAAGCTGAGGCCGCATCCTGCCACTGGGGGAGGATAAACCCCAGGTCCGTTAGATTCTTCATCAGAGGATTACTAATGTATTTATCGATACCTGCTAAGGAATCGAGTACGGACCCAATCTTTAGAGCATCAAAATCAAAGCGCGGCTGTTGAAAGGACGTCAACGCATCATACGCAATTAAGCCAATTTTTTCATCATCCTTTCGAATAGTTCGTACCTCCTCTATGGTCTCACTCTTTATTTTCGGCTGGAGCTTCTGCTTGGCATATTCCAAGAATTTGTCCGCGTGGTAAATCAGAATTCTGATACCTGTTTCATCAAAGAACTCCTTAATTAATTCCGGCCTTGGGTAAACAATCTCACCCCTGTGTTTGGTCCACCAGTCCTCCTTCCTATCATCAGTCACCAGTATGATAGGCTGAGGTGCCTCTCTTATTTTCCGTATCAGCTGTTTCCAAATAATCAAATCGCCGTAAATAGCCTTGTCACCCCTACTTTCTTTGGCCTTTGCGTCCAGATATCCGGGAGGAAATTTATTGGCATACCTCTCTTTTCCAGCCGCAAACAGCTTCGAAAGTTCCTCTTCGAGAAATTTGGCACCGACCTTGCCGTCAAACAGGGCACTCACTTCGGGGAGGATAGAGTCCGAGGCTCGAAGGTCAGGATGGGTTCCCTCCAATTTCGATATTTGCCGACTCGCATCTTCAAACGCCTTGTGCAGTGTTTCTGATATCCTCAAGGTGTCTATCAGCGGGTGCAGCTTGAATCCATTTATTCTTTCCTTACACGCGGTTTCAGCTTTGTTGAGTTCTTCTCCCAGCTTGGCATACGCGTCCCTTTGGTCGCGAATGACCTCGATTCGCCGTTCATGATACTCGTGTGCAGCCTGGTGAGTTATCCAAAGGCGAGCAGACAATCCCTGCAGCACCTTCAGAAACTCGGCGCGGGTCTTCGCAGTGTACCTATAGAGATTCAGTAGTACATTTGCGTCAACTGAGATAAGCCCTTTACCCCATGCGTCGTTGATTTCACTGTCCGCCGGTGGATAGTAGCCTATAAATTCATTCTTCACGTGTTACTCCGCAGAATTACTTGTACCAATGTACCCAACGTTGCTGCTAAACTCAAGGGGCGGTCGCTCCGGTGTGGTGGTCCGCCCCCTCATCGAGAAACTTCTCCTGCTATTTCAACTGTATTGATATTCTATTCACTGCCGAATGCAATCTCTCCGGTAGCAGATGAGAATAAACCTGCGTCACACCAATATTACTGTGACCGAGTAACTTCTGCACCTCGTATAGCGATACACCATCCTGCACGAGCCAGCTCGCAAATGTGTGGCGCAGACTGTGGAAGTGCAGCCGGTCATTCGATAGCTTCGCCCGATGAATATAATACTTAAACTTGTGGGAGAGCCAGCTGTCTGAGATTTTATTTCCACTTATAGTGAAAACATGTTCATCCACACTCTTGGCGTGCTTTCCATCCAGCAGATGAAATGCAACATCATTAATTGGAATTGTTCTTCGCTTCCCCTGCTTCGTCCTAAACGTTGGAGTGCTCTGAATATGAATGAGTTTGCGCGGCAAGTCCACTTCATTCCACTTGAGGTTTGTGATTTCGCCTCGCCTCATTCCGGTTAAGACAGCGAACACAATAATTTCCCTCAACCATGTCTCGGCAATTACCGAAATCAACTTTTGGAAGTCGCCCTTCGTAAAGAATATCGGCATCCGTTCCGGTACAAGTGTGAGTTTTATACCCTCAAGCGGATTACCCTCGACGAGTTTCCATCGTCGCGCAACGTTGAACGCCGCTCGCAATGTCCGGAGTTCAATATTGACCGTCACCGCAGAAATGGTCTCCAGTCTTTTAGTTCTGTATCTATCAATATCCTGCGCGGTGAGAGAGATAAGGTGACAATCACCTGCGATGACCTGGAAACGGGTTAGAGTACTCTTATAGATACCGACTGTTCCTCGCGAGTAGTTAGCCTCGGCGTATGGCAGGAATTCCTTGATGAATTCGGAGAGGAGTTTCTTTCTTGACCTGCGCGCGACATCGTTCTCAGCGAGCCTGAAGCGTTGAAGAAACTTTAGTGCCTCTGACTTGAGCCGGCTTCCGGTAGAGACCTTGTGCTTCTTCGACAGGTCATCGGTGTACCAGAGATAGTAGACCCCGTTTGACCGTTTGGAGAGGTACATCACCCACCTCACATTCTTGAGATGAGTGGCTACCAATTTGGCAACCAGCGAGAGAGGAATTACTGAAATACTGTTTCCCCGGCGCGAATCGAACGCGCAACCCTCAGCTTAGAAGGCTGATGCTCTGTCCAATTGAGCTACGGGGTCGATGCTCCCAACCCCCACCGGAAAGTTAACAACTTCGTCGCTAAGTGGCAGGTTAGTTGTGTGAATTGCCATCATTCGAACAGATCGGCGTGCGTTCCCGTTCGAATCAAACTAAGCTCGTCACGCCTGGTCCTGTAGATCAATAACCAGTCGGGTTGTATGTGACATTCGCGGCAATCAGAGTATTCTCCGAGTAAGCCATGGTCCCTATGCTTTGGTGGCAACGATTCTCCACTGGCAATCAGTGTTACTACTTCCGCCAATTTTCTCAGGCTGTAGCCACGCTTTCGTGCCAGCTTATAATCCCGTTTGAACTGGTTGGTGCGGACGAGCCGGAGCATTAATGCTCAAGCTCTTCCATCATCTCCTCAACCGAATGGAACTTCTTGACGCCAACGCCTACCCGTGCGTTCCTGATCGCCTGCCGAGTCGTTCTATTTGGGATGCGAATCTCGAACGGCAGACCACGATAGTTCCTCACGAGTGCGAAGAAGAGCGCAAGTGCCTGTGCCGTCGTCAATCCCAATCGCCGAAAGATTGCTTCAGTCTCCCTCTTGAGCTTCGGCTCGATCCGTGCGTTTACCATCGCTGTTTTTGCCATCGCTTCACCTCTTTCTCTTCTTAATGTATTACATTCGTCACACAGAAGCAAGCTATTCTATCCAACGCTCTCCGCGCTGTATCGGGCGATGAGACCCGTCCGCACCGCAAGTCGGTAGGTCCGCGTAAACAACCAGCACGCAAGCAGGACGTAGAGCGCGGCGAGGCAACCTCCCCAGACGAGCGTCGATCCCGGCGCACCACCGCCGGAAACAATCGTCCGCATCCCCTCGAACACGTAGGATGGAGGAAGAAGACGCGAGAGATACTGCATCCAATGCGGGAGCGTCGCTACCGGATAGAACACCCCGGCAAGCGGCGACAGGAGGGCGGGGATCGGCCAAACCAACCATTCGGAAGCAGGCCCGAACCGCAAGACAATGGCGCACCCGACAATCCCGATGGCAATGCCGAACAGGAAGAGCACAAGGAGAAATGGAATCAGCGCGGCGCCATATACGAAGAAGGATAGGCCGAAAACGGTCGCGGCCAGCACGAGCATCACGACGAGCGCCATTAGGCCGGTTGCGAAGCTCGTGATGACGAGACCTGCCAGGTACTCCGGAATCGAGAGCGGCGTGGCGAAAATGTTCAGGAAATTGCGCGACCACACGTCTTCGAGGAACGCCGTCGTGACTCCGTGCATAATGCGGCTGCAGAAGTCCCAGAAGAGAACCGCCCCCAGCAGAAGGGAAACGAAATTGAAGCCCGAGGACGCGATGGCGTTGAGATACCTCGTGATGAATCCCCAAAGCACAATGTCAATTGCTACCCACGCAATAATCGGCAGCAAGCGGGCGGGGCTGCCGCGCAGGAGATAGAATTGGCGTAGCACGATGGCTGAGATTCTTCGGATTGACATGCCGTTCAGACCTTAAGCGAGAGCGGCTCGCGCGCCACCGCGATGAAAAGCTCCTCGAGCGTTTCTTTTCCGTGCTCTCGCGGCAGGGTCTTCGGATCGCCTTCGAGCAGAATTTTCCCGCGCGAGAGGAAGAGCACGCGGTTACACACCTCCTCGACTTCATACATATTTTGAGAGGTCCATAAGACGCCAACCTCACCCCGGGAGGCGAACGCGCGGATTTTCACGCGGATCTCGCGGGCCGTCGCCGGGTCGAGCGAGGCCGTCGGCTCGTCCAGGAGCAACAGTTGGGGATCATTGAGCATCGCCTTCGCGAGGGTCGCCCGCGTCTGCTCGCCTGAAGAGAGCACTCCGCACTTCACGTTGCGCAGTCTTTCGAGATCGAATTCCTTGAGCAGCCGTTGGATTCGTTCTTGCAGATCGCCGGCGCCGTAAAGCAGACCGAAGAACCTGAGGTTTTGATAGACGGTCAGATTCCCGGGGAGAGGCGCGTACGCTGCCGCGAAATTTGTGCGCTGGAGGGCTTCCGACCTTCGCGTCGCGATGTCCACTCCTTCGATGCTGATCGTCCCTGATCCCGGCTGAAGCACACCGAGAATCATATTGATGGTCGTGGTCTTCCCTGCCCCATTAGGCCCGAGAAGACCGACGATCTCATTGCGCCCCACGGTGAATGAAACGTCTTCAACAGCAATGGTCTCGCCGTAGAGTTTACGGAGTTTCGTCGCGGATAGAACGGCGGGCGTGTTGTGATCGTCGGAGTGCTGTGTTTCATTCACGGCGAACACGCTTCGCATGAGAGAGAATTGCAGGAGATCCCGTGCGCCTCATTTGAGGCGAATGAGTTTTTTACGCAGGATCCAAATGAGCGCGAGAATAGCCAGGACAATCAGCGTGCCCTCAAAGATATTATCCTGTAGTCTCGAGAGGACGAATTCCCACTGGTCTCCCAGGAAGTACCCGAGGAGGATAAACGTCGCCGACCAGACGAGCGCACCTGCATACGCAAATGCTGCAAAAACAGGGATCTCCAGACGAGATGCCCCCGCGACGTACGCGGTAAGGTGCCGGACCCCCGGAATGAAGTAGCCGATCGGCAGCGACCATCTGCCCCGGCGGAGAAACCACCGGTGCACCAATTCCAGTTTTTCAGGCGTGATAAAGACATACCGCCCGTATTTATGAATCAGGAATAGCCCAAGACTGCGGCCCAGGGCGTAGCTCAGACTGATTCCAGTGGAGCTGCCGAGAAACGCGAAGAGCAGCGTAAGAGGGAAGCTCAACTGCTTCTTGAAGATCAAATATCCGGCGAAAGTCAGGAGGGTCTCATCGGGCACCGGCAGACCGACGATCCCGAGCATCAAGAGCGAGAAGAGTCCGAAGTATCCGTAGTGCGAAATCCATTGAGTGATGATTTCCATATTCCTTATGTCGGGTTCTGGAACGCAAAATCAACATTCCTTCGCGCCGACTTTAGCGAAATCATCTGGCGGAGGCGCATCAATCTATTTAAGATTACTGAGAAAGGCAAAAACGGAGAAGGTTGAGCCTCCCCGGACACGCCGGGATGCAAGAAATACGATACAGGTATGTGATCCTCATTCGGGGTGAGTTGATTTTACCTCACAGGGATGGTATATTGGTGGGCTTTTAATCACGAGGATCGGTTCGATAATGGAAAAACTCAAGCTACTCGTTGTTGAGGACGAAGATTCGCTGCGAACTCTGCTGCGGTCCGAACTCGAGGCGCACGGATTTGCGGTCGATGACGCTGATGGCGGCACCATCGCCATGAAAGCTCTCAGCAACACCCGTTACGATGTCGTGATCCTCGACGTCCGCATGCCGGACATGGATGGTCTCGAAGTTCTCCGGAATATCCGAAAGGACAATCTGGCGGATAAGGTTATCATGCTGACGGGCGTCAGCGAACTGAAGGTCGCGCGTGATAGCCTGGAACTTGGGGCAAACGATTTCCTGACGAAGCCGTACGATTTTCAGAAGCTTCTCGCCTGCATCAAACGCGTCGTAAAGGAGTAACAGCCGACCGTCCTCATCGGTCTATCCGCGGCGCTACCCTCCGGCCGGCCTCGAATTCGGTCCGTTCTCCCCGAAAGAGCCTTGAAGTTCCCTCTGAAAAGCCGTATCTTATTCAAGTTCTAACGGATTGCTCGATCAGGCAATGAACGACTGCTTGATCGCGCACGATCGGGTAGATGGCGGAATTGGCATACGCGCTAGACTTAGGATCTAGTGGGGAAACCCGTGGGGGTTCAAGTCCCCCTCTACCCACCCTTCAAGCCTTCCGGCGGATCTTTACAAGATGAAGTAGCCGAGATGCAGTTCAACCCGCGTCAGAGCTTTGCACCGCTTGTCAATGTCACGGTATTCGTTCAGGTTCTTCTTCTGAAAGCTCTCGAAGGCCGCCTTTGAAGTCCATCGGTCGACCGTTATGTAACGTCCCTTCTTTCCGGCGTTATGGAGAAGCTCGGTGCCCACGTATCCTTCCCCTTTCTTGAAGAAGCTTACCCATTCGCCCTGAGGTCCGTAGGTGCGCTCAAATTCCGCTTCTGAACCCGCTTTCACCTGAAATTCCCAAAGGCTGACGTGCATTGCTCCGGATTGGCGGGAAATTAGTCCTTTTCCGTTTCGCTGGATCGGCTCTCTTCGTACATCTTTCGAACCTTGCCGGCCCTCTCCTTGCCTATATGCTCTCGGAAGATGTCGTACACATCCGCCTGGCACCGGGCACCCGTCGAGTCGGATTCGCTGCAAGTTCTTATGTTTAACAGTGCCTTCTTGAAATACGCCTCCACGTCGGACTTTATGGCCGCAGCTTCCTTCTCGTTTATCAGCCCGGCTTTCGCGGCATCCCCTGCGACGCGTTCCGCGATTCGGCCCGCCTCCTCCATGCTGAGTTTATCGACATCAGAGCCTTCGTACCATTTCCCGGCGGTTCGAAAGTCAGCCATAAGGCCGTCTCTTTGATCTTTCTGTTCGACGTATGCCGCCGGCAAGTCGTTCCTACGGAAAATCGGTTCGACACTGGCCGCAAGTTCCCTCTCGTCGGTGATAGTAGATCCGCCCACGACCGCAATCATCGTACCCGCGCGGTTGAGCCAGGCTTCTTTTACCTTTTCGAGGTTCTTCAGCTCGATCAGGACGGGTTTGGATCGGCTCCCGCACCCGATGTCTGGCGCCTCACCGCAAACCATGGGTACCTCATAAAAGATGACCAGTTCGTTGTGCTTACTGCTGACTATATGCAATACTCTGGTGACAACGCCCGTAAGCACAAATACCAGCACCGCCGCGCTTGCTATCACGATTCGTCGATTCATTGACTGCCCTCTTTGTAGAAGAAGGATTCTCCGGTTTGGCTGTGGTTCACTACGGAAGTTAACTCCTTGGAAATGCAAAATCAATAGCCCGGGCGAAGACGCCGCAGATGGCAAGCAATGTCTCAATTGATAATGAGCGAAAAATTTGTTACTTTTTTACATTAGCGTCAAGCGCACATGTACTGAGGGAGTTGAATCAGGTGATGGAAGTTTCGATTACGGACATTAACGACGTGCAGAAAGAGATTGAGGTCACCGCTTCGGCGGAAGAGCTTACGCCCCATTTCGAAAAGGCGTATAAAGAACAGCTCCCCCGCATCGAGATCAAGGGCTTCCGGAAGGGAAAGGTTCCCCTCGATCTCGTCAAGAAACTGCACGGCGAGTCGATCGAGCAGCAATCTCTCGATTCGATCGTAAGCGACGTCTACCGGCAGTTGGTCCGTGAGCGCAATATTCAGACGATCGGCGATCCCGTCCTGACGGAGATGGACTACAAGAGGGGCGAGGCCCTCAAATTCAAGATTTCGTACGAGATCAAGCCGACCTTCGAGCTGAAGGACTATAAGGGCTTGACGGTCGAGAAATTGGTCCACCGCGTCACCGAAACAGAGATGGAAGAAGAGATTCTGAGGCTTCGACGGGCAAACAGCACCCTCTCGCCGGCGGCGGAAGTCACCGACGACGAACATATCGTCACGGCCGACATCCAGGAAATCGATCCGACGGGAAATCCCCTTATCGGCAAGAGGACCCCCGACGTACGCCTGTACCTCGCCGATGAGACCGTCTTCGAGGAAGTGAAGGCCGTGCTTCGGCATGCGGCGGCGGGGTCGGTACTCCGCGTCACGGTCACGCCGCAGAAGGGCGAGCGCAAGGAGCCGACGCACCTCGAGATTACCGTGAAAAAGATCGAGAAGGTGTCGCTCCCGGAGCTGGATGCGGATCTGGTAAAGAAGATGACGAAGGGAAAATACGAAACTCCGGATGAGTTCCGGAAGCATCTTCGCGAGGATCTGGAACGCTACTGGCAGGATCGCAGCGAACGCATGCTTACCGATGCGCTGATCGGCGAGATCGTCCGGCGGCACGACTTCACGGTCCCGGAATCCCTCATCAGAACCGTCATCGACTCGCTGCTGGAAGAATTGAAGGACCGTTATCCATCGAAGAAGCTTCCCCCCGGCTTCGACGAGAAGGATTTCAGGGAAAAAAACCGCGCCTACGGCGTCTTCCAGGCGAAATGGTATCTGGTACGGGAACGGATCATCGAAGCCGAGAAACTCGGGGTGGATGCCGCCGATCTCGACCGGCTCGCGGACCTGGAGGCGGAAAAGCTCGGGATGGACAAGAACCGGTTGAAAACATTTTATGAATCCTCCGAAGCCGTGAAGAGCAGGATTGTCTCGGATAAGCTTCTCTCATTCCTCAAAGCCCACGCAACTATCTCCGAACGGGTGGTCGAAGATCCAGTCTGATCGTTCGGATCAAATGTCTGAAAAAGAAAGGTGATCAGCTCAATGAAAACGACAGTTTCCAATCAACTCGTACCCATTGTCATTGAAACAACCGGGCGTGGCGAACGGGCCTACGATATTTTTTCGCGGCTTCTCAAGGAACGGATCGTCTTCCTCGGGACGCCCATCGACGATTCCATCGCAGGCTTGGTCATCGCCCAGCTTTTGTTTTTGGAGTCGGAAGACCCCGAGAAGGACATCCACGTGTACATCAACAGCCCGGGCGGGAGCGTCTACGCCGGCATGGCGATCTATGATACGATGCAGTACATCCGCCCCGACGTTTCGACGATGTGCGTCGGGATGTCGGCCAGCATTGCGGCGATCCTGCTTGCCGGCGGCAGGAAGGGGAAGCGCACGGCGCTCCCCAATTCCCGCATCATGATCCACCAGCCGTGGGGCGGGGTCCAGGGCACCGCGTCGGATATCAGCATCCAGGCGGAGGAGATTTTGCGGATCAAGAAACGCATTAACGAGATACTCGCCGGCCACTGCGGCAAGCCGGTCGAACAGATCGAGAAAGACACGGACCGCGACAATTACATGACGTCGGAAGAGGCGAAGTCATACGGCATTATCGACAATATTCTCGTGAAGAAGCCCCGCATGGACGGAAGAAAGGACAAGTAACCGATGGCGCAAAAGGGAAAATCGGACGAGGTCATCCGCTGCTCTTTCTGCGGCCAATCGGCAGACAAGGTCCAGAGCATCATCGCCGGACCGGACGCGTACATCTGCGACGGCTGCGTCGCGAGCTCCGTGGACATTCTCCGGAACAACATGGCGGTCCTCTCGGCGAAGCACTCGCAGGCGCGCCCCTCGTTCACCCCGCTTCACGTCAAAAGGGCGCTCGATGACTACGTGATCGGGCAGGAGTCCGCAAAGAAAACGCTCGCCGTCGCCGTCTATAATCATTATAAGCGGATCGATTCGAAGGAACCCCGTCGCGGCGTCGACGACGTCGAGTTGGAGAAGAGCAACATACTTCTTCTGGGGCCGACCGGGACGGGGAAAACGCTTCTCGCCCAGACGCTCGCGAAGATCCTCGCGGTTCCGTTTGCCATCGCGGATGCGACAACCCTCACCGAAGCGGGGTACGTGGGAGACGACGTTGAGACCGTCCTCGTCCACCTGCTTCAAAACGCCGAATACGACGTGGAGAAGGCGGAGCGGGGAATCGTCTACATCGACGAGGTCGACAAAATCGCGCGCAAGAGCGACAGCGTTTCGATCACGCGGGACGTGTCCGGAGAGGGCGTTCAGCAGGCGCTTCTCAAGATCCTCGAAGGAACGGTTGCCGGCGTACCGCCGAAGGGCGGCCGCAAGCATCCCGAGCAAAGCTTGATCAACCTCAACACGAAGAATATTCTATTTATATGCGGGGGGGCGTTCGAAGGACTGGAAAAGATCATCGCGCACCGCGTGCACCAGAACGCCATCGGATTCGGGGCGAACATCCGCGGCAAGAAGGACGATGCGCAGCAGCAGTACCTTCCCCTCGTGGAGCCCGACGATCTCCTGAGGTTCGGCCTGATCCCCGAGTTTGTCGGCCGTCTCCCCGTCGTGGCGACGCTGCACCCGTTGAAAGAGAAGGCGCTCCTCAATATACTGACGGAGCCGAAAAATGCTATCGTGAAGCAGTATAAGAAGCTCTTCCGGATGGAAGGGGTCGAGCTGGAATTCGAGGAAGGCGCGCTCAAGGCGGTCGTGCAGCGGGCGAATGAGCGCTCCACGGGCGCGCGGGCCCTGCGCTCGATCATGGAAGACACGATGCTGGACATCATGTACAACCTCCCCTCCCGGCAAAATATCGCGAAGTGCATCATCACGCGGGAGACGGTCCTCAAGAAGGAAGAACCGGTGTACCTCTATAAAGAGCGGAAGGCCTCGGCCTAGAGGTCCCTTTCCCCCTCAGTAAATCCCGCGGTCGCTCCCTGATTTCGTGATCTTAATATCGTGCAACTGCGGCGCCTTGACGCGAATCTCGAACAGATAGTGGCGGTAGGTGCCGGTCGGGACCCACTCAAAATTCATCAGCCAGCAGTGCAGGTCGCGGGATATCTGTATCTCCGGCGCGAGGATATCCCGGTTGAAGACGTCGTAGGCTCCGTTCACCGAAATCTTCCAGCTCTCCGTCAGGTTGAAGTCGAGGTGCCCGCGCACGTTTGACGCGCGCGACTGGGACCCCGGGACCTTGTTCTCCGAGTAGTCGAGCGTCAGCGAGAGGTTCCAGGGGATGCTGAAATCGGGTTCCTCCTCCTGATTAAGATTGGCATAACCGGCGCCCATCCGGCGGTGAGCGAGAGAGTCGCCGCCGGCCGGCGCTTGCGCCGATGTCTTCCGCTGGCCCGAGAGGGAGGTCGAGAGTGCAATCTGAAAACTCGTCAGGCGCGCCAGCCGTCCCTCCTCATTGATAAGAAACTTGTTCACCCTCGTAAATTCGCCCGGCTTGGTCTCCACCAGCTTATAAAGGTCGAACGCCGCACTTCCGCCGATGTCGAGCCCGCCGCCGCCGCCGGCACCCCCGATTCCGGTCCGGTATGAAAGCGAGATCGGTGAAAACCGCAAACTGTCGGCCGAGAAGTTGTACGAAATTCCCGCCCCGAGATTGAGCAGTTGGATCTTGCTTCCCTCCTTCCCTTCTTCGGAGGGAATCGTCTTCATCTCGAAAATATTCCCGATGCTCAGGTTCATGAACATCTGCCTGCCCGCAAGATCCTCACCGACGATCTGTTTCTGATAGGTAAACGACAGGCTGGGGGTCATCGTGTGCCGGATGGCGGCGATGCCCAGGATTCCCGGCTGCCCTATTGCATAGAGGCGCGTGCTTGCCGAAATTCCGGAGGACAGGACGCCCGCACGCTGCCATTGGCGCGAGTTCACGGTCTGAAGACTACTGTCCGCCGAAACCCGAACGGGCACGTCGTTGTCGGTGACCGAGCGCGAATCCTGGTAACTCAGCGACGGGGAGATCGTGATGTATCCCAGCTTGGGGGCGATGCTCAGCGAGGCGCGCTGCGAGAGCGTCTGTGTGCGATCGATCTCAAAATCATCCACCGAATGCACGGAATCGATCCCTGCGGCGGCTATCTTGATGGTGTCGAATGTGCGAGGGACCTTTGACCGGCTGTTCGCGGCGTCGGCACTGTAGGAAAAGCCGATATCCTGATACCACGGGAGGTTCAATTCGTCCCCGTTCGGTTTCCCCCACCGGAAGGGGTAACTCTGGCTGTGGTTGAAGAGGATCGAGGGCAGCGTTTCGTCCAGGCGCCCGTGAAGGAGATCCTGCGAACGCGTGATGCCAAGAGAGATGCTGTTTGGCGTGCCCTCCCACGACTTCGACAGTGTCGCGTTGGAAGTGATGAATTGATTCAGCGCCTGGTTGAGATCGATCGTGTTGCGGTACGCGTTGTTGCTTGCGAAGGAAAAGTTTGCGTTCAGGTGGGTCGTGGGATCAAATTCCTGGTTGTGCGCAATGTTGACGGTGTACGATTCTTCCTCGGTCCGCAGCGGATCGGAGCTCTCGCCGGTGTGGAAGCGCTTGTACTCGCCGCTGAACGACCCGGTGAAGTCGTACCGGAGAGCGTAGCGATACGTCGAATAGGCGCCCCACCCTCCTTTCGTATAGAGATCGCTCCGGAAGTTGATGTCCATGTAGTCGCTGATGGCCCAATAGTAGCCGAGGTGCCTCAGGAACCGGCCGCGCTGCGCATCCTCTCCGTAGGCAGGCGCGATCAGTCCCGACCGCCGGCCGTGCTGGTTCGGGAAAACGCCGAACGGGAGCGCGAACACCGGCACGTCGGCGATGTAGAGGTACACGGGCTCCGCGACGACATTATCATGCGGGATGACTTTCATCTTCGGGCTGAAAAAGAAATAGTGGGGCTCCGGAAGGTCGCAGGTCGTGTATCGCCCGTCTTCCACGAAGAGGACGTCCTTCTCGACTTTTTTTATTTCGTCGCCGTGATAGTAACCCTGGTCGATCGTCGTGTTCGCGACATCGATCCTGCCCTTCTTGGTCTGAAAATTATAGCTCAGCTCGTGCCCGTGGTATAGCTCGTTGCCGTCCTTCATGTCGGGCGTCCCCTTGTATTTCTTGCCGGTCGAATCCGACGTATCGGGGATCCCCTGTGCGGTCATGACCGAACGGCTCCAATCGATGTCGATCCGGTCTGCCGTCAGTTGCAGATCTCTGTATTTTATCTGGCCTTTTACGTAAAGCGACATCGTCCTGGTCGCAAATTCATAGACGATGGAATCGGTGCTGGAGTACGTTACGAGAGTATCAATCCCCTTCGCGCGGGAAGAATCCCCGGCGGCGCCCGCCGTGTCGAGGCGCAGCGCTGCGGACTTCAGGGTGTCAGACCGCAACGTGTCGGAGCGCAACCCGGCGTGCCTCAACGTGTCGGCGGGGGCCGGAGCTTTGTCATTTCTCTTGATTCCCTGGCCGGCCGCAGAAGAGATCGACAGGAGCGAGAGCACGATCAGTGTGCAAGTGCGCAACCTTTTTTCCTTCACCAGACGAGGCTTGCGGCGCCGACAATCCCCGCGGCGTTCCCGAGCGTCGATCGGAGGACGCGCACACCGGGCTTGATCGACTTCAGCACGCGGGATCGCAAACCCGCTTCGACAGCCGTGAAAACGAAGTCCGGTGCCGCCGAGAGCCCTCCCCCGATCACGACGGTCCGGAGGTCGAGGATGTTCAGCGCCGATGCAAGCGCATAGCCGAGCAGCTCACCCGCCTCCTGCAGAATTGCAATCGCGGTCGGATCACCCTGCTCTGCGGCGGCGGAAATGATCACGGGTTCGATCGCGTCGAGATTTCCGCCGACAAGCTCGGTGATCTTCGAACGCGGCTTGCCGGGGGGCATGCTCTCGAGGATTTCCCTCGTCCTCATTGAGAGGTACCGCTGGCCGATGAAGCTCTCGATGCAGCCCCTGCTCCCGCAGTTGCACTGAGGGCCGTTGTAGTCGATTGTGACATGGCCGACTTCTCCGGCGCCACCATGGGGTCCCCGGTAGATCTTCCGGTCGAGGATGATTCCTCCGCCGACGCCGGTTCCCCAGATCACGAAGAGGAAGTCTTTGTATTTTTTGGCGGCGCCGTGCATCGCCTCTCCCATCGCCGCGGCATTCGCGTCATTCTCGATGAAAATCGGAAGACGGAATGTTTTACGAAGCCGCTTTACGACGTTGACCTCCGTCCATTGAGCAAAGTTCGGAGGATAGCGGACCACTCCGTCGGGGGTTACGACCCCGGGCGATCCGATCCCGACTCCGAGACAGCCCGTTTGTGCGCGACGCGAAAGGAGATCGCGGATCGTCCCGACCATCTGTTTGAGCACCGCATCGGGACCCTTGTCCGCGAGGGTATCCGACCTGGCCTGTTCGAGAATCTTCCCCTTTCGATCGACGATGCCGGCCTTGATGGTGGTGGCACCCAGATCGACTCCGATTGCAAACTTTTTCTTGCGGGTCACCGCGGCCGGCCCTTCCATAATTTGTTCAGCCGTTCCCGGATCGACTTCTCGATGCCGCTGTCGGATGGGTGGTAGTAAATTCTGTTTTTGAGGTTGTCGGGGAGATACTGCTGTTCGACAAAATGCTGATCGTAATCATGGCTGTATTTGTACTCTTTCCCGTATTCGAGATCCTTCATGAGTTTGGTGGGAGCGTTCCGCAGATGGAGCGGGACCGGGTCGTTCGCGGCCCGGCGGACGTCATCGAGCGCCGTCTCGACGGCACGGAGAGAGGCGTTGCTCTTCGGCGCGGAGGCGAGGTAAGTGGCGGCTTGCGAAAGGACGATGCGTGCTTCGGGCATGCCGATGTAATCGACGGCCGTAAAGCAGCTCGTCGCGATGACCAGCGCCTGGGGATCGGCATTTCCCACGTCTTCCGATGCGAGAATAATCATGCGCCGGGCGATAAATTTCGGATCTTCCCCGCCTTCGAGCATCCGCGCGAGCCAGTAAACTGCCGCATCCGGGTCGCTGCCCCGGAGACTCTTGATGAATGCGGAGATGATATTATAGTGTTCCTCGCCGCCCTTGTCGTATTTTGGCTGCTTTCGCTGGAAGGCCTCCTCGATAGCTCGAACGGTCACGGTCCGAGCTCCGCCGGGAGCCGGCGTTATCAAACGAACCGCGCTCTCGAGCCCATTCAGCATGACGCGCGCATCTCCCGCCGAAAGGAGCATCAGGCCTGCGCGCTCTTTTTCACCCAGGCGAACGCTTAGATCTTTCAGGATCACGTCGGAGCTTATGGCGCGATCGAGCACGATATTGAGCTCGCCCTCCGTAAGGGGAAAGAGAACGTACACCAGACATCGGGAGAGGAGCGGGGAAATGACTTCAAACGAAGGATTCTCGGTGGTTGCGCCGATCAGCGTGATGACCCCATCCTCGACGCTGTGCAGCAGCGCATCCTGCTGGGCCTTGTTGAATCGGTGAATCTCGTCTATAAATAGAAGCGTTTTCTTTCCTCTCGCCCGATTCGCTTCCGCCCGCTCGATGACCTTCCGGACCTCCTGAACGCCCGATGAGACGGCGTTCAATTGAAAAAAATTGCTGCCGGATTGCCGGGCGGCGATGCGGGCGATTGTCGTTTTCCCGCATCCCGGCGGGCCCCAGAGGATCATCGAGGGGATTTCATTTTTCTCGATGAAGACCCTCAGAGGGGATCCTTCTCCCAGGAGGTGCTGCTGCCCCACAAAATCCTCCAATCGGGCGGGCCGGACCCGTTCGGCGAGTGGGACGGAGGCGGGATTACGGGAAGTCTTGCTGAGAGTGTCGTCGTGCTCGAACAGTTCCATCGGGGGGATGAGTAGGGATGATCAGAAGTTCAACGTGCTCTCCACCGTACTTCTATTCCGGAGGGGGCGGCGGCGATTCCTATTTCTCTTTTCTCGCCTTGTAGACCGTCTCGCCTTCCCGGATCATTCCGTATTTCTCGCGGGCGACCTTTTCGATGGCCTTGGGATCCTTGTCCAGCATTTTCGATTGCTCCTGCAGCCGGGCTTGCTCCTGCGAGGCGAGCCGAACTTTTTCCTGCATCGCGGCTTTTTCCTGCTCCAAGCTGACGCGTTTCAGGATGCCCTTGTTGCTGAACGTGACGAAGGAGAGAACAGGCACGACGATCAGGGCTGCGAGCATGGCCCGCTTATTCCCCAGGATTTTTTTGATCCGGACACCGATGCCCTCGTGCGACCGCATCTTGCGATAATACTGGTCATCCATCGGCGGTAATGTACGGGATTTGACACGAATTACAAAATGAGAAG
>DASQAZ010000117.1:0-91788 GCA_035635475.1 Bacteroidota bacterium
GTGGGCTCCCGAGGTTAGAGCAGCCGAGCTCACCAAAGCACTATCCCCTACGATTGATACGTTTCCGAGTGAAGTCGCACCGTCATAAAACGTGACGGTCCCCGTGGGCGTGTGGGTCCCGCTATCCACCTTCGCCTTGAAGGTCACATTCTGACCAAATGTGGATGGATTGAGACCGGACGTCAGCGTGACAGCCGGACCCGCCTTGTTAACGGTCTGCGTGATTGTCGTGCTGTCACTCCTGAAATTACCATCGCCGCCGTAGACCGCCTTTATCGTGTGGGCTCCCGAGGTTAGAGCAGCCGAGCTCACCAAAGCACTATCCCCTACGATTGATACGTTTCCAAGTGAACAGGCACCGTCGTAAAACGTCACGCTCCCGGTCGGAGTGTGGGTTCCGCTGTCCACCTTGGCTTTGAAGGTCACATTCTGACCGAATGTCGAGGGATTGAGACCGGAGGCCAGCGTGACAGTCGGACCTGCCTTGTTAACGGTCTGTGTGATTGTGGTGCTGTCACTCCTGAAATTACCGTCACCGCCGTACACCGCCTTGATGGTGTGACTACCGGCGGTCAGGTTCGTGGCAGTGGCCTGCGCGCTGTCACCAGTGAGCGACACGTTTCCGAGTGAAGTCGCACCGTCATAAAACGTGACGGTCCCCGTCGGAGTGTGGGTCCCGCTATCCACCTTCGCTTTGAAGGTCACATTCTGACCGAATGTCGAGGGGTTGAGACTGGACGTCAGCGTTACAGTCGGACCTGCCTTGTTAACGGTCTGTGTGATCGTGGTGCTGTCACTCCTGAAATTACCGTCACCGCCATATACTGCCTTGATGGTGTGACTAGCGGCGGTCAGGTTCGTGGCAGTGGCCTGCGCGCTGTCACCAGTGAGCGACACGTTTCCAATTGAAGTCGCCCCGTCATAAAATGTGACGCTCCCCGTCGGTGTATGAGTCCCGCTATCCACCTTCGCCTTGAAGGTCACATTCTGACCGAATGTGGATGGATTGAGACTGGAGGCCAGCGTTACAGTCGGACCCGCCTTGTTAACGGTCTGTGTGATTGTCGCACTGTCACTCCTGAAATTGACGTCGCCGCTATAGACCGCTTTGACCGAATGGCTTCCTCCGGTTAAGCTGGACGTACTCACCTGGGCACTGTCGCCTGTGAGCGGAAAATTTCCGAGTGAAGTCGCACCGTCGTAGAATGTGACACTTCCCGTTGGCGTCTGGGCCCCGCTGTCCACTTTCGCTTTGAATGTCACGTTCTGCCCGAACGTAGATGGGTTCAGGCTCGAAACTAAAGTCACGATCGGCGTCACTTGAACAACCGTCTGCGTAACGGTTGCGCTGTCGCTCTTGAAGTTGGGGCTGCCGCTATACACTCCTTTGATCGTGTGTGTCCCCGCAGTCAGACTTCCCGTGTTTAGCAGTGCACTGTCACCCGTGAGAGCCGCACTTCCAAGCGAAGTGACACCATCGAAGAACGTGACACTTCCGGTCGGCGTTCGGCTCCCGCTGTCAACCTTCGTCTTGAATGTCACTTGTCGTCCGAATGTCGAAGGGTTCAGGCTGGAGACCAACGATACGATCGGAGCTGCCTGATTCACGATCTGCGTGATCGTCGTGCTATCTTTATTGAAGACAAGGTCGCCGCCGTAGACCATCTTGATTGTATGACTGCCGGCGGCGAGGTTTGCTGTGCTGAGCCGGGCGCTGTCGCCTATCAGTGACATGTTGCCAAGGGAAGTTGTGCCATCATAGAACGTGACAAGTCCGGTAGGAGTTAGAACGAGGGTGCTATCATCCACATGGGCTGTGAATGTTACGTTTTGTCCAAACGTCGATGGGTTGAGACTCGAACTGAACGCAAGTCGCGGTGTCAGAGCAGCGTAGGCACCAGCCTGGAAGACAAACGCTAGGAGAATGAAGAAGGAAAACGCGGTAACCTTTTTCATCGCAGCGTTTTCATGAAGGGATAGCAAGGTTCAAGCGCAAGATGGAGAAGGTGTTAGTTAAAAGCCTCGTCAGTACGGATGATTACCAGGAACCAGATCTCAACTTCGCTGGTTGGAACCTTGCGCGTAAAGGAGGGAACGCAGCAAGGAATTTTTCACCGAAATATGGAGCGCCCTTGCCCACCGGACGCTTCGTCCCAAGAGATGCTCGTTGTAAGAGTAACCAAAAAATTGGAGAAAATCAACAGCTATTAAAGAGGAGCATGAGTACAACGCGCAGAAAATCGCACTTATGCGTGGAAAAATTGCAAAAGCCTAATTCCGCCAACGAAGAATGGAACTTAAGGAGGGCGCTTAAAGAAAAGGGCGAGGGGCCATTTTCAACGCCCTCGCTCTTTTATGAGAAAATCGGGAAACCTAGTTCAAATGGGGGGTGACTTTCTCCACGAGCTGTCTCTTGGGGACCGCACCGATGATCTGTTCGACCACCTGACCGCCTTTGAAGACGATCAATGTCGGGATACTGCGGATCCCGAATTGCATTGAGGTCCGGGGATTTGCATCGACATCCATTTTCGCAACCTTCAACTTCCCTTCATATTCGCTCGCAAGTTCTTCTACGATCGGTGCAATCATCTTACAGGGTCCGCACCAAATCGCCCAAAAATCCACAAGAACCGGTCGGTCCGAGCTTAAGACTTCCGCCTGAAAATTGGTATCATCAACTGCGATCGGTTTCATTCATTGATCCTATCTATTCTGATTAACAAAATAATATACGAACTTCTACATCGAGATGCTTACGCTGTGAGGCCCCAAAATCTTTTCCACGTCCCCGATGAATTCATCCGTCGCCCCCACGGCGAACTTCGTCGATTGCAGCCGGACTGGCTTCTTGCCGTCCGCCAGCGTGACCTCGAAGAAGCACGGGTATTTCCCCTGGTGGCGCTCCGCAACTTTGCGGAGCTCTTGAATCGTACCCTCGGTGACTTCCCCCTGCAAGGAGACCGTCACCTTCTTCGTAAATTTCTCGCGCACTGCTTCGATCGGGTAGACCTCGTTCACGATGAGCCGGAGGACATCGCCGTTATGTTCAGCTTTGCCGATCACGAGTACCAGCGATTCCGGTTGAAGAAGATTCTGATACAGTTTGTACGAGTCCGAGAACACGATGCATTCACCCTTCCCCGAAAAGTCTTCAAGTGTCGCGAAGGCCATCGTGTTCCCCTTCCTGTCGATCTTTTTCCGGACCGCGCTCACAACTCCGGCGACCCGCACCGTAGTTCCCGAGTTAACCGTCGAGGCATCGCCGAATTGGGCAGTGGCGAAGGCGTTGATCTCCATCTCATACTTTCGCAGGGGATGACCCGAGACATAAAACCCGAGGACCGATTTCTCCTTCGACAATTTTTCACTTTCACTCCAGGATGGCGTCACCGGGAGGACCGGAAACAGATCTCGGGCCTCCGTCGTTGAGGAGGACTCGAACAGCGACGATTGCCCTCTCGACAGGTGGCTTCGGGCCTTCTGTCCGTGCTGAATTGCCTTTTCAACGCAGGCAAAAAGACGGGCGCGATTTTGATCGACCTCGTCAAACGCACCGGACTCGATCAGACCCTCGAGGGTCTTCTTGTTAACCAGCCGGAGATCGACTCGCTGGCAAAAATCGAAGATGTTTTCGAATTTTCCGTGCTCGGTGCGCGTCCGGATGATATCCTCCACCGCACTGACCCCGACATTTCTGATCGCACTCAGTCCGAATCGGATTCCCTTGGGGGTTACGACGAATTGCACGTGGCTTTCATTCACATCGGGTGGAAGCACCGGCAGGTTCATCTTCCGACATTCCTCGATCAACTGCACGACGTAATCCGTGTCTCCGATCTCAGCGGAAATCGCTGCCGCCATGTATTCGGCGGGATAGTGGGCCTTCAGGTATGCCGTTTGGTACGCCAGCACTGAATACGCGACGCTGTGAGACTTGTTGAAGCCGTATGAAGCGAAGCGCTCGATCGTATCGAATATATCGGCGGCCCCTTTCTTCGTGAATCCCCTCTTGACCGCCCCGTCGATAAACTCGGTCTTCTGTTTCGCCATCAGTTCCTTATCCTTCTTGCCCATCGCCCGCCGCATGAGGTCCGCCTTCGCAAGCGAGAATCCTGCAACTTCGCTCGCGATTTTCATGACCTGTTCCTGGTAGACGATAATGCCGTAGGTTTCCTTGAGGATCGGTTCAAGTTTCGGGTGGATATATTCAATCTTCTGAAGGCCCTGCTTTCGGCGGATGAAATCGCCGATCATCTCCATCGGCCCCGGTCGATAGAGCGCATTCATCGCGACGAGATCGCTGATGGATCCGGGATTCAATTTGCGCAACCAATCCTTCATCCCGCTCGACTCAAACTGGAAGACCCCGGTGGTTTGACCCTTCCCGAAGAGCTCGAATGTCTTTGCATCGTCTTCCGGTATCGTGTTCAGGTCGATCGCGATAGCGTGATTCTTCTCGATTAGTCCGATAACGTTCTTGATGATGGTCAAGGTGCGCAAACCGAGGAAGTCCATCTTCAGTAAGCCTGCGACCTCGAGATCGATCATGTTGTACTGCGTCATGAGGTCGGATTGCGGGGTCTTGTACAGCGGCACGTAATCGCGCAAGGGGCCTGGGGCGATCACCACACCGGCGGCGTGAGTAGAGGCATTTCGGTTCATGCCTTCGAGGACGAGCGAAATCTTGACAAGCTCCTGTATCTTATCATCCTTGCTTTCTTTCACCCATTTCAGATCAGGAATTGTTTCCAGTGCCTCGGCGAGAGGGGTGACTCTTCCCTGAAAAACCGGGATCTGTTTTGTAATCGATTCCGTTACATTGAGCGGCACGCCCAAAACCCTGCCCACGTCCTTTAGCACCGCCCGGGAGGACAGCGTCCCGAACGTGATGATCTGTGATACGGAATCCTCACCGTATTTTTTCTTGACATAATCGATGACGGCGTCGCGCCCGTCGTCGGAAAAGTCGATATCGATGTCCGGCATGCTGACCCTGTCGGGGTTCAGGAATCGCTCGAAAAGGAGATCGTACTTGAGCGGATCAATATCTGTGATCCCGAGGGCGTACGATACAATGCTGCCGGCTGCGCTTCCCCGTCCCGGGCCTACGATCACGCCCATGCTGCGAGCAGCCTGTATGAAGTCCCGTGTAATCAGGAAATAACCTGCATATCCCATCCGCTTGATGACGGCGAGCTCGTGATTGAGTCGGTCTTCGATCGAGGTAGCTGCACTCCCGTAGCGCTTCCCCAGCCCTTCCCGGGAAAGCCGGTCGAGATAATCCTCGAGGGTGGCGGCTCCGGCATCGGCCGGGATTGGAAAATCGGGCATATATGATCGTTCCGGTTCGATGCGGTAATTTTCAATCTTACCGGCAACCTCCAGCGTCGATTCGATGGCCTGCGGATAATCCCTGAATAGGTTGCACATTTCCGCGGCCGACTTGAAATAAATCTGATCTGTCTGATAGCGGAGCTGCCGGTAATCGGTCGTATTCATTGCGCTCGCATCGGGAATCAGGAGCATCACATTATGGGCGATCGCATGGTCTTGCCTGATGTAATGAATATCGTTTGTTGCGATCAGCTTGATCCCGAGTTCGCCGGCCAGCTTGGGCATCCCCTCAAGGATGGGCTTCTCTTTCTCGAGACCGTGGTTCTGGATCTCAAGATAGAAATCGGCGCCGAAGATCTCCTTAAATGTGACTGCGGTATTCCGCGCCTCATCGAAGTTTCCGTTGACAAGGTGGTGGGACACAACCCCCGTGGGACAGGCAGAGAGTGCCACGAGCCCGTCGGCGTGCGTTCGGAGAAGTTCCAGGTCGATGCGGGGTTTGTAGTAAAAGCCCTCGATAAAGCCGAGGCTGACAAGCTTGATGAGGTTGCGATATCCGGTGAGATTCTTTGCCAGCAACACGAGGTGATGATAAATGCCGCGCCCTTTCCCCTCTCTGACGCTCTGGGCATTGACCTCCTTGTCGAATCGCGATCCTCGGGTTACGATATAGACTTCGCACCCGATGATTGGTTTGATTCCAGCTTTTCGGGCGGCTTTATAAAATTCGATTGCACCAAACATGACACCGTGGTCGGTGAGTGCCACGGCAGACATCTTGTCCTCAACGGCGGCGCGAACCAGCCCGTCGATTGTCGCGGCCCCGTCAAGCAGGCTGTAATGCGAGTGATTATGGAGGTGGATGAAGTCGGGCATGAGAGAATTCCTATAACACGTTCCAGAAAAAGATAATCAATTAGGATTGGAAAAACAACGGATATTAAGGGGAACAGCCAATAATCCTTGCCGAACGAAGAACTTTTTTGTATATTATCCGGCAAGACCCAGTTTGTAATGCCAAGAAGTAAACTCTTGGCCATTTTCTTATCGCCGGGCGGTTATCGCTGTGGGGAGTTAATCTGATGTCCGAGATTATATGGCGCGAATTTAGTTGACCTTCATGCCCCCGTAGCTCAGAATGGATAGAGCAGCGGTTTCCTAAACCGTTGGTCGGCAGTTCGACTCTGCCCGGGGGTACAGATTCCATTCAAAACGAATTGCTGAAATCGCGTATGAGACTCAGTAAGAGTTTTGTACCAACGCTAAAGGAAACTCCGTCCGATGCGCTCATTCCAAGCCATCAGCTTATGGTGCGGGCGGGAATGATCCGGCCCCTCGGGGCCGGTCTCTACTCCTTCCTCCCCCTCGGTTACCGTCTCCTCAAGAAGATCATGGAAATCATCCGGGATGAGATGGATTCCATCGGAGGGCAGGAATTCCACCTTCCAGCTCTCAACCCCGTCGAACTGTGGGAAGAAACGGGCCGCGTGAAGGCCTTTGGCGATACGATGTTTCATGTCAAGAATCGCCCGTTGGTGCTTGCCCCGACCCACGAGGAAGTGATTTGTTCGATAGCGAAAAATCACATCAGATCCTACCGCGATCTACCCCAAATATGGTATCAGATCCAGGAGAAGTTTCGGAACGAGCCTCGCCCGCGCTCCGGGGTGATCCGCAGCAGGCAGTTTTTCATGAAGGACTCTTACAGCCTCGACACGACTGCGGAAGCACTAAATAAAAGCTACGAGCTTCACGCCTCTGCATACCGGAATATTTTTACACGCGTTGGGTTGAAGTTTTTTGTTGTCGGGGCCGCCAGCGGAGCAATGGGTGGGAGTGCATCGCAGGAGTTCATGATCGAGTCGGCGTCCGGGGAGGATACGTGCGTGCTGTGCGACAACTGTAACTACGCCGCGAACCTGGATGTCGCCCAATCAAACGTGAGCCCTGCTCAGCGCAACGGTGAAAGCGAGGCGCTGAAGGAGATCCACACACCGAACGTCAGGACGATCGACGAGCTGAAAGCGTTTCTCAAGGTCGAGGAGTCGATGCTCGCAAAGTCGCTCGTCTACATGAAGGATAAAACCCCGGTCCTTATTCTGCTGATGGGGAACGACCAGTTGAATGAAACGAAGCTCGCTTCCGTTCTCGGTGATAACGTGCGCCCCCTTCAGGCAGAGGAGCTGAAGGCTTTAACGGGCGCCGATGGCGGCTCGATCGGTCCCGTAGGTCTCGGCATTAAAATACTCGTGGATAAGCGACTGGAGGGGGCGAACAATCTTATCAGCGGCGCCAATAAGAACGACTATCATTACGCGAACATCGATTTGGGCCGCGACGTAAAAGTCGACGGCTACCATGACCTCCGCGTCGTCCACGCGGGAGAGCCTTGCCCGGTTTGTCGCATGGCGCTTCGCATCGTGAACGCGATAGAACTCGGGCATATTTTTAAGCTCGGAACAAAGTACAGCGATGCGCTCAAGGCGTACTACCTCGATGAGGAGGGGAAGGAAAGACCGATCGTCATGGGAAGTTACGGCATCGGGGTGGAGCGGATCATTGCCTGCCACATCGAGCAGAACCACGACAAGAACGGGATCATCTGGAGCAAAGCAATCGCCCCGTTTCACGTCCACCTCATTCTCGTCAATTCAAATAACGAGAAGGTGGTTTCGGTTGCGGAGCAACTCTACGAGCGCCTGAGGGATGCTCTCGTCGACGTTCTCTATGATGATCGGGACGATGTCAGCCCCGGGTTTAAGTTTAAGGACGCGGACCTTCTTGGGATGCCGCTGCAGCTAATCGTGGGAGAGAAAAACGTATCGGCGGGAAAGGTGGAGTTGAAAGATCGCTTGACCGGCAAACGGGAGGTTCTGGAAATCGGAAGAGTCGTGAGCTACGTCGAGCGCTACCTCGAAACCTAAGATGATCGAGTAGCAGATTCGCTGCTGAGCGGGTGCGTACACTTCGGGGGTCGAGGTTCCGCCTCCGTAACAATTATCGGGGCAACTGCTTCTTCTCACCGCCCAGCCAGTTCAGAAAACGATAACCGAGGTGGAGGATAAGTGCCACGATCAAAAGCAGCACCACAGCGCCGATAAACCAGTAAAAAATCTGAACGATCTTCATGACATCCCTTCAACATATCTGCCTCACCGGAAGAACCGTTCTTCCGCCTAATATATCGTAGGCAGAATATCCGCAATTGTCAACAGGGGGTTGTCGGTGAGCACCGGGAGGTGCGCAGAAATCAACTTTATTGAGAAAAGCGAGTAACCAGACCCCAAAAGCTCTGACGGGGAACACATAAAGTTCACGCCCGTATACCTAAGATGGGGTAGCTCCTCGGAAGTCCCTCATCTTTTCTTACTACTTACTTCAATGCTGAAGAAACAAGATCGTCTCAACATGAGAGCTCGCTTCAGCCTGTGGGTCATCATGGGCTTCATGTTCTGGATCGGGATCCTGATCGGAGCCCTGATCATGCATGCCTCTGTGAAATAAATCGGTAGGCGCCGGCCCGTCGAGGGCCGACAGAGGGAGGCTCCTCAATAAATTCCGCGTAGTCTCTCGATCTCAGCCGCCAGGGCGGTCTGACCCGCGAGCGTCGCGATATCTGCTGCGAACAAAGGGTTGAGCGTAAGTACTTGCGCCTTGCTCGATGCAAAATCGGGAGGCGTGAGAGCAAAATAATCCTCGGCGAGAAGCAGATGGAGATCGGCCGCATTGATCGATGTATCGCGGCTGAAAGACCACGTTGAGTTGGCGTGGAGCACCGTCGTGTCCGCCGCAATCGACGAGGTATAGAGCTTCTGTGCGTTAAAGACGAACGAGAGCCCCGCCCTCATCTGGAGGTTCACTGCATCCTTCCCCAGACCCGTGTTGAAGCTTGCCACAGCGGCAGCAAGGACATTCAGCTTCGCATTCGCCCAGCCCGAGCCGTTGTACGCGTCGACGAGATTTGCATCCCCTTGAGTTGCGGCGGCGAAATCATCGTGCGCCAATTGATAGTTCCGGCTTGCGTAGGCCTGCCACCCTTCCGCCAGGAGCTCGGCCGGAGTCTTGGCCGCCGGACCTCCCTCGTCCTTCGAACACCCCCATAGTTGGGCAATCACGAGAACCATGATCAGAACTCGTATTTTCACAGTCAGTCTCCTCATCTGATAAAAAGCATTTTGTCTGTCTTGCGGAATGTCAAGACGCCCGCACGGTACGCCTCGAGCGAGTAGAAGTAGACTCCGCTCGCGACAGTTCTGCTCCCGCCATTCGTTCCACCCCAGACAACCTCATAGGAACCTGCATCCCGCTCGCCATCGACGAGTCGGGTTACCTCTTTTCCCATCACATCGAACACCGTCAGCCGCACGTACCCGTTTTGCGGTAGGCCGTATCTGATCGCTGTCTGCGGATTAAAAGGATTGGGGAAATTCTTTTCCAGAAGATAGGTTATGGGGACGGATGCTCCGGAACCGGGGTCATCGTAACCGAGAGCAAACGTTCCGAGCGAGGTGACTGCAGCTGTCACTGACGTTCGTTCAAGATCCACCCACGACCTGAGTGGCACCCACCCATTTCCAGTCTGCTGATAAATATTGAGGTGCCGCTCACTCCCCGGCTTGACTAAATTCCTCGGATACTGTAGCGTCAGGGAAAGCGCGCTGGTAAACTCCCGGCCCGGTCCAAACGCATATGTCTTCCCGATCAACAGAGGTTTTGACGACCGGGATTCCTCGGGAAAGACCGTGAAGTAGGTGTCTTCATCGATCGCCCCGGCGGGAACGGCCAGGACGGCTGCATTTTCCGGATCATGAATTGTCGAAGCGAGCCCACGCTTCAAAAGCTGAACCTGGAATGTCTTGATCACAAGCGTGTCGAGCCCGTTGATCCCGGTAGCCGAAACGCTGATGGTCGAGCTGCCGGTCGAGGAAAACTGGTAGGATCCTTTGAAGATGTTCGGCGAAACCTGCGTCATGCTGACGGAGTCGCCCGGTCCGGCTCCAACCTTTATGACCATGGCGGGATTTGTGATGAGCACTATATCGGAGCTGACATAAAGGTCGGCGTATCTGCTGAGTGCCGGATTTTGATGGATTGCAACTGAAAGACGGGGCCGGTATCCTATGAGCGACCTGATATATTGCCATTTCTGCAGGGCAGAATCGGAATGAGACTGAATCGTCGCAAGAGATGTACCTCCGAGAAGCGCGAACCCGACTGTCTGCGTCCCCCCGTTGCTCAGACTGTAGGGACCGGACGAAATCGCGAAATGAATATCGGTCGTCGAGGAATTCATCTTGATACCCCCGCTCAACCACGCCCACTTTTCATCCCGAAAGCCCGTGATTGAATCTGCCCTCAAACCGGCGTAACCCGCCGCGCCGTCGAGCGCCCGGGCACCGCAGTAGATCGTGGGCGCGGTCGTATCATACCAGGCGTATCCGAGGCCCCGTGAGGAGTCGAACGAGGTTTTATTGTGACTATAATAAGTATCGTTTGCCGGGTCGGGCGCCCGCATGTCCCAATCGAAGAACAGTCCCGCATAGAAATTTGACAGCGTGGCACCGGAGACATTTCTGATGTCGTACCGGACAATCACATAATCCTTCTGCGAATCCGCTGCAAACGCGTACGAGTACATCTTGACCTGGACGCCGACTCTGTTCGCCAATGGGGCGGCGGAGTCGGAAAATACGGCTTGTCCGTCCTGATCTGAAACGAGCCCCGGGGTCCTCAATGAATACGACAGTCCCGAGCTGAAATCCATGTCAGCTTGGGTGCCTGTCTGGTTCCGAACGACATTGACCAGCTTCGTGGGGGAATACCCCATTAGAAGGCCCCCCTCATAGAGCTGGTTGGCTCCCCCGTAGACGAAACCCACACCCTGGGTGTTGCCGGGATAGTCATTAAAGCCGATCTTCCCGTTGTTCGTTACCGTGGTGCGGACATTATTAATGTCATGCGTCGCGTACGAAGGATTGATCAGCACCTTGAAGTACTGGAAATCCTGATAACCCCCATCGGTCACCGTCAGTCTGAACGAGACCACGTCCGTCTGCGGCACATTGGCCGAGACGTGGAACGTGAACGGGGATGCGGCGTTCGTGGCAGATTGAAGGGTACCGACGATTCCGATCGGATAGCTGCCGTTGATGACCTGAACATTCGTATCGGTCGCCGATAGCGTGATCGACGCACTCCCGGATGTCGCCTGAAGGTAGTCTACAAATGTCGCAACGATTGAAACTGTCTCATTGGGATCGGGAACGCCATTGTTGTTACCGCCAACTGAGTCCTTCAATAAGACCGTCGTCAGCCGAAGCGACGGCGATGAGGCGGTCACTGCCCGGTATGCGTTAATCCGGCCTTTTCCCAGGTCGTTTGCGTATAAAGGATTCAAGGACGATATATCATCGCAGGTGACTCTGACCTGCTCGCCGACCTGGAGCGGCGTGTAAGACGGGAAGACAGATTTTACGAGGGCCGCGACCCCGGCAACGTGCGGAGAAGCTTGCGATGTGCCCGCGAGCAGCCCGTAGGTCGAGGGAAAATATGTGCTGAGAATCGGGCTGTTCCCGGTGACAAAATCACCCCCGGGGGCGCAGACGTCGATCGAAGGCCCGTAATTCGAGTAATAGGTCCTGACATCGGAGGTGTTCGTCGCCGCGACGGAGATGACGTTCGCATACGCGGCTGGATAATTCGGCTCCGCCTTATTGGCGTTCCCGGCAGCCGCGACGACCAGCGCGCCCTGCTGCGTCGCATAGTTGATCACGTCCTGCTCAAACTGGGAGTAGCCGGGCCCGCCCCAGCTGCAATTGATCACCTTCGCTCCCATCTTGGCCGCATAGACGATTCCCTGGAAGCCAGCGATGATGTATGCCACTCCTCCCCCGCGGGTATCGTTGTCTGCTGCTGTCTTCACGGCCAGGATCTTGCACTTGTAACCCACTCCAGCTATTCCGATAAAATTATTCGTAACGCCCGAAGCGATGCCTGCCACGTGCGTCCCATGCGCGGTGTTATCAGCCGTGGGGCGCGGATTGTTGTCCTCCACCGGAGCATTGAAATCAGCTCCCCCAAAATCCCATCCATGCCAGTCGTCGATTTTACCGTTGTTATCGTCATCCACACCGTTCGTCCTCTTATCGCGTCCCAGGCTGTCAAGCCCGGTCTCGCCCGGATTGATCCAGATATTCGCAGCCAGATCCGGATGGTCCCACTGCACTCCTGTGTCCACGATGCCGATCACGACCGAGGTATCCCCGGTGCTGACACTCCATGCACTATCGGCTTTGATCTTCACGAGCGCCCACTGATTAGCATACAGCGAGTCATTCGGCGTGAGAGCCCTCGCATCATCGATAGAGTAGATGAACCATGGTTCCGCATATTCGACTTCGGGAAGGGCCGAAAGCTCCTTTGCCACCGTGAAGGCGTCAAAGGGAGAAGAGTAGTTTATGACGTAGATTCTGGACAGATCGCCCTCTCCAGGTTTCGCCGGGAGCGTCGCCTCCGGGAATATCTGAGCGACAGACTGCGCGGAGTACCGCTGCGCCGCCGCATCAAGTGCCGGAATGCCGGGCGACCGCCCTGCCCTGGCGGGGATCGACTGATTCAATTTCACGATCACACGTCCGGGCAGATATCGGCTGTTCTCAGGCGTTTTCATGTGGATGGAACCGGGGACATTGGAAGGCGTCCGCTTACTCCATCGCCCATCCCGGCTGGCGCCGAGAGCGTCACTGGCTGGAAGCAGAATCGAGGAAAACAGGAAAAGCCCGAAAGCGAGCACGATGCGGTTCGGAGTTACAGTGCGGCCTGGGCTTCTCATAGATTCAACTAAAAGATAAGAATATTTTATCTGGGAGCAAAGCTTTTGCGATCGCATCCCGCTTTGTCCCGCATTGCGGGACCGGGGCAGGACAAGCGGGATGGTACTTTCAACGGTAGAGGTCTGAATGATGAATAAAATCCTCAACTGCTTTCGGCACGAGGTAGCGGATGGAGCGGTTGAGCTTTACCCTGCGGCGGATGTCGGTTCCCGAAACGCCGATCGGGGGGACATTGACCACCTTCGCAAGACGAGCATATTCCGATTGCGCTTGCCGCATGTCAAAACCGGGACGGCTCATGACGATCAGCTCGACCCTGGCCAGAATCTCCTTCGGAGATTTCCAGGTATGGAACTCCAGGAAGTTGTCGGAACCGATGACCAGGGAGATCGACGCTTCGGGATAAAGCGACTGGAGGGCGTTGACGGTGTCGACCGTGAACGATATTCCGGTCCTCTGTATCTCGATGTCGCTTACCTGAAAATTCGGGTTGGCCTCGATCGCCAACTGGGTCATCCTCAAGCGGTCGGCCGCCGGTGCGATCGTCCCCTCCTGCTTGTTTGGCGGAGTTGCCGAGGGGACAAAGAGAACGGTGGTAAGCCGTTCCTGATCGCGGACGCTTTCGATTGCTATCAGATGTCCGACGTGGGGAGGATTAAAGGTGCCGCCGAAAATACCGATCTTCATCGGGCCGGTTTTTTCAGCCGGTACTTTTTGTCGATCAGCTTAAACATCTCATAGGTCCGCTTCGGAAAACCGGGCGACAATCCATCCGTTTTGTCCAGATCCCCTTTGAGTCGCGCCAGGCTGAAGCCGGAATCCAGCAGGTAGGTCGGTTGTGTCAAGAACAGAATCGAGTCGGTGCCGCACAACCGCTTCATCAGCACGTTAGGTTTTACGAGCGGGTCCTGATCGGTTTTTTCAAAGAGCTCGCTATGGTTCGATTTCATGCCGATCAGAAAACAGCCGCCCTCAAGCGCAGGGCCGACGACGAGGCAGTCATCTTCATACGATAATTGCTGAACAATCTTCGCCAGGAAGGCGGTGTCCAGGACGGGATGGTTCTCGAGAAGGACAACGACGCGCTGGTAAAGGCCGGCGAAGGCGGCCTCGACGGCATGATGAACGTTCTCGGTCAATGAGCCGTTCAGCAGCGTCGAACACTTGATCCGGTCGCCGAATGGATGTAGAAAATCGTCCGACAGGTCCGCTTGATGACGATAGAGCAGGATATCCGCGTCGCTGAGACGGCAGGCATGTTCGAGCACATCTCCGAGCAAGGCGGTGAAGAGCGCATCGAGGTCTTCCCATGGCAATGCGGCGTACGGCTCATCCTGATTGGACCTGGTAATCCGGGGAGGCTTGGAGAACAGCAATATGGCGCTGGGCTTTCGCATCCGGATCTTCAGATCACTGCGCGCCAGCTCTTAAATCTGAGGCATCCCCGGACGAACCAGTAGAGATAATAGAACGGAAGAATCAGGAACCCGATCGTCGAGGGGAGATTCCACAAGGCCGGGAAGATTCGGCGCTCATATCGGAAGCGGAGTCCAGCGTGGAGGACGAACATGATGATGATGGCCGGAACAAGATATGTGTAATGACCGGATATGACCCCGGTTAATATAGCGATTAAATTTAGAACATAAAACCAGCACAGATAATGAAACGGCCGGCGAATTGTCATCGGACCGAGATGCTTCACCTCGATCAATTTTCGGTAGTACTGCGGATACCTCCGGTACAGCAATGGATCGAATAAATAGCGCCGGGCATGCCGGAAGACGTCCCTGATCGACCGGAATTGTTCGGGGTGCGAAACGATCACATCGTCACCGCTCACGACCGCGTATCCCCTTCCCAAAAGCCGGAACCCGAAATCGGCATCCTCTCGGAAATAGATATTGAGCCGCAAATCGCAATAGGCGGGATCGAATCCCCCCAGCTTCAGAAAGACATCCCGCCGGATAAAGAGATTGCAGGGTAGAAATCCCGGGCTCTCACCCCTCTCCAGGACGCGAAGCGCGGTGGAATTCATCAGGTTCGTTCTACCCTCCACCGCCGCCGCTTCAGGGAGGGTGAAATACCGCAAGGCACACTCGAGCCAGCGGCGATCGGCAACGACGTCGTCCTCGGTGAAGGCGATGACGGCCCCCCCGGTATTCCTGGCTCCGGCATTCCTCGCCGCTGAGGGTCCGGCGTGCGCGCGGGAGAGGCACCGGAGCCGTAATCGCGAGCGCGCGGCGAAGGCGTCAACTTCCTCGCGCGTTCCATCCGACGAGCCGTCGTCAACAATGACGACTTCGACACTGGACAGATCGTAGGTCTGGGCTTCGAGAGAGCGGAGGCACTCAAGAAGCTCCTTTTTGCGATTGAATGTCGGGATGACGACAGAAATGGTGGGGGATTGCGTCATCACTTTATTCCGGTGAGTAACGGTAGCGTCCGCAGATAGCCCTGACTGCGATTAAAAAGCTCCGCTCTTCGCGCGGTGATCACCAGACCCGCGCCTCCGAAGAAGAAGCTCCGGGAGAGGGCCCGCACGATCAACAACACACGGAAGAACAGCCGCCGCAGGGATCCAGAGTGCTTTTGCAAATAAACGAGAAAGCTCTGATGAAACATCAAGATCCTCGGGGCATCATAATAGGAAACCCCGCTTCCTCCCAGATGGATAATCGACGCATCGGGCACATACATCACCTTCCAGCCCGCTTTTTTCAGGCGCGTGCAGAGATCGGTTTCTTCGAAGTAGAGAAAGTAGGATTCATCGAACACAGTTCGGCCAGTGAGCGCCTCCCGGCGGATCAGCAGGCAGGAGCCCTGCAGACAATCGACCTCCTGCGGGCGCTCCGGATCGTCATACAACCGCCTGTGCCTGCCGAACATTCTTGATCTGGGGAAAACGACGTTGAGGAAGAGCGTGTCTATCAGAAGATTCCAGAGCGAGGGAGCCATGACGCCCGTCCGTTGAGGGGTCCCGTCTTGATTGAAAATCCTCGGCCCGATCGCCCCTGCATCCGGCCGCCGGCGAAGGAAGTCGACGAGACGCTCGAGCGCATCGTTGTTGAGGATTGTGTCGGGGTTGAGCAACAGAATATACTCGCCCGCTGCCTTTGCGAACGCCCGATTCGTCGCGGCGGCAAAACCGGCATTCACAGGGCCTGCGATCAACTGAACGCCGGGAAAATTCGACCGGATGAGCTCGACGGATTTGTCGCTTGATGCGTTATCCGTGACGATGACTTCGAAAGCGAAGGAAGGCTTCTGGAGGGCGATCGATTCGAGACAGTCCCGGAGAAACGGCTCGGCGTTGTAGGTGACGATGAGGATCGACAGCGATGGCGTACCGCTCATGAATTACTGAGACGCCGGGGCGCCCTTCTTCACCTTCACCTGGCGGATGCGTCGCTGTCCCCTTTTGACGACCGTGAAATGCAGGTTTCCATATCGAATTTCTTCCTGGACTTCCGGGATCCGTCCAGTCAGTTTGGACAGAAAACCGTTGAGGGTCTCATACTCCGAATCCTCCGGGATCTCGACGCCGAATTTCTTGTTGAAATCTTCGATTGTCATCCGGGCGTTGACGAGCGCAGTACCGTCGGACGATTGCTCGACATCCTTCAATACTTCGTCATATTCGTCATGGATTTCGCCCACGATTTCTTCGAGAATATCCTCCATGGTGACGATGCCCTGTGTGCCGCCGAACTCGTCGATGACGATCGCCATGTGAATCTTCCTCTCCTGCATGCCGCGCATGAGCTGGCTGATCTTGATCGCGTCGGGGACGAAGTATGCGGGGCGAATAATATCCTGAAGCACGATGAGATCCCGATGCTCCAGGAGACTGATCAGGTCCTTCGTATAAATGACTCCGACGATATTATCAATCGAGTCTTTATAAACCGGCATCCGCGAATATCCCTCCTCGGTCACGATGCGGATGAGATTCTCCCGGGAGGTATCATAATTGATGGCGGCCACCTCGGTGCGCGGCACCATGATTTCCCACGCGGTTGTGGTGGAGAATTCGAAGATACTTGAGATCAGTTCCTGCTCCGTCTTGTTGAGCAGGCCCGTCTTTGCACCCTCGGACACAATTATTGCCAATTCCTCAGGCGTGTGCACAACCCGTCCCATCTGGGGGGCGGAGATGCCGATGGAGCCGAGGATCGCGAGCGAGACGCGGTTGAGAACCCAGATGAAGGGTTCGAAAATCCTGTAGAATAACTGCAGCGGAATGGAAACAATCAGGGCGGTTGCTTCGGTGTGCTGGATTGCCACGTACTTGGGGCCAAGCTCGCCGAGCGTGATCGTCAGGAAGGTCAGGATCCCAAAACTGATGATGAAAGACACGACGTGAACCGTTTGGTCGCTCATGAATCCCAGCGACTGGAAGGGGCCCCTGATCAGGTCGGCCAACAACGGCTCTCCCAGCCACCCGAGTCCGAGGCTGCTGAGCGTGATCCCAAGCTGAGTCGCGGAGAGGTAGGAATCGAGGTGTTCGACGATGTGCTTTGCCAGAATCGCTCTCTGATGGCCCCGCTTTACCTTGTAGTCAATTTGGGACGAGCGAAGCTTTACGATCGCAAATTCCGCCGCCACGAAGAAGCCGTTCGCGCACACCAGGGCGAGGACAAAAATAATATCACCGATAATCTGGGATATCACCGGGATTCAACCATTCAATGCGTAAACGGATGAGTTCATGCGACCAATGTACATGAAATGGGGATTCTTATCAACCAATCCCGCAGGGCGGGACGGGCCCGGATTTGCAAAGGCCCGCGCGAAACGGCTAGGGAAGTTTTTTCTTAAACAATTGAAAGCGTTCGGTGAAGACCGAAGCTTCGCTCGATTTTTCCTTGCCCATCGAATGGAGGAGTTGCTGAACGTGGTCGATCCGATCCTGATCGAGCGGATGCGTCGACAAGAGCCGCTCGAATGATCCTCCCCCCTTCCCCCCTTTTTTTGCCATCATTTTCTGGAAGAAAAATGTGATGGCTCCCGGGTAATACGGTGTGCTCGAAAGATACTTGAGGGAATACTCGTCGGCTTCCGCCTCATCCGACCGGCTGTTCGCCAGAAGTCCGAGGCCCGTGAACAGATTCGCCGTGATGCCGGCAATCTGGGATGGATTATCGCCAAGAACCAGGCCGAGGACTATTTGTGCCCCGTACTGGGTTGTCATTCGTTTCGTCGCATGCCGGCGCTCGGCATGGGCCATTTCGTGCCCGAGTATGCCGGCGAGGGTCGCTTCGTTGTCGATGAACTTCAGGAGTCCTGTGTAGACATAGATGTATCCGCCCGGCGTGCAGAAGGCGTTGACCGTGCTGTCATCGTGAACCACCTCGTAGGTGTACGCATAAATCCCCCTCTTCGTGATATCCGGAGAGGCAAGAACTCTGTTGCCGACTTCCGCGACATACTGCTTGACGTCCGCGTGGCCGGTCATGATCGGATATTGCTTCGGGTTTTTCCGGATCTCTTCATCGATCTGTTTTCCAAGTTTGATGTCCTGGTCATCGGAAAAGATGTTGACACCGCATTCGATGGCAAGCAAAGCGAAGCAAGCGAGGGCAATCAGTACTACGGCAGCCGGGATTCTGTTCATGAGATGGCCGTATGCAAGTTCAATAGACCACGGATTCAAGGACGAGGCCCCCGGGCGGAGCGGCGGGGCCGGCCTCGCGCCTGTCGTTCTTTGCAAGCATTGCAAAGAAATCGTCAAGGGTGGTATACCCCCGGCCCACATCCACCATGGTCCCGACCAGCGAGCGCACCATGCCGTGCAGGAACCGGTTTGAACGGATTCTAAACAGGAGGCTGGAATCCAGCTCCTCCCAGCAAGCGCTCGCCACGGTGCATCGAACATCGCCCACCTCGGATTGCCCGGTACAAAAAGACCCGAATTCTTTCGACCCTGTCAGAGCGGCGGCCGACTTGTTCATCCGGCCGACGTCGAGATCATATCCGACCCGCCATGAGTAGTGCCTGAGGATAGCGGACGGTCTCCGGGTGATGAGGTAGGAGTAGCAGCGTTCTCTTGCGCTGTGTCGCGCATGGAAATCGGGGGGAACATCGGAAACATCGCGAATGGCGATATCGTCAGGCAGGAGCGCATTGAGGGAAGCTTCGATCTCACGGTTTTTGCGATCGGTTTTCGTGTGGAAATTTGCCACCTGGCCCCGCGCGTGAACGCCGGCGTCGGTTCGTCCTGCGCCGGCGATGCCGACTTTTTCCTGAAAAATCTTCAGAAGGACCTCTTCGATTTCCCCCTGGATCGTTCGCGCATTATCCTGGCGCTGCCACCCCGAATAGTTCGTCCCGTCGTATTCGATGAGGAGCTTGATGTTTCGCAACGCCTCAGAAATTCCTGGAGAGAGTGACCCTGATCCCTTCCGGCCGCGCGATCCCTCCAATGACGGAGGCGTGAAGGTCGATCTGGCCGCCTTCTTGTATCGATCCGTTATGACGGATCGCGACGCGCGCGGCGTCGATAGCGCTCACGATATGATTGACCGCGATGGCGGCGACGACGAACCTTGCGTCGTTGAACCTCTCATCGCTGCTCACGCGAAGCCGCCGGTACTGCTCACGGTTGGCCGGTGTGTCCCAGCTCCAATAAGAGCTCGAGTGGGGATCGTAAGCCTTTTGCGGGTCGCGGCTGCGCAGAACCGCCTCGTTGTATTCATACACCGACTGATAGTCGCCGATAACCGAAAAATACAGATCGTCCTTCCCGTCCAGTCCGCTGTGGGCGTGGGTAACCGCGTATTGTCGCCCGTCATCCTTGATCCAGTTGCCATACCGATCGAGCGAGATCGCTCCGAGGGCCAGCACCCCCTCCGCGATCGTAAAATACTTTCCGGCGCCGTAATCGCCGGCGTAGAGCTCGCCCATGCCGGGCAGAAGCAGCGAGTAGAGAACGGCAAGGCCCGGGCTTTTCTGTTCCGTCTCTCCCGACTGAATAAGCAATCCCTGCTGATCGATCACAGAGGAAGCCGCGCTTCGGTTACCGGTGAAGAGGTCACGTGCGATTTCATCGTGGGTTTGCATAACCGCGGCCGGCCGGCCGGCTTTTTCTCCCGCAGTCAGCGCGGAGGGCAGCCAGACGGCCATCAGAGCCAGGAAATGGATTGTTTTCATTGGACCTCGGTTCCTATGCAAACGTCGTCATCCACGCTCCGGATCGCGACGTTCTTGATTTGATTGGTCAGGGGGGCGCGGGAGGGCGCTCCCACCCTGACGTAGTTTCTGGCAAGCCCTGATGCCATCCCGGCTCGAAGTTGACCCTCGAACAAGACCGGAAGCGTTCTTCCACCGAAGCGCGCGTAGAAATCGTGCCTTTTTCTGCGCCCCAGCATGCGGAGAACCTCGCTCCTCCTGGCTCGCTCCCGGGGTTCGACACTGCCGTTATAATTAGAAGCGGGGGTTCCCTCTCTTTCCGAAAACGTAAACACATGGAGATACGACAGCGGAAGCTCCCCTAGAAATGAACAAGTCTCTTCGAACATTTGTTCTGATTCACCCGGGAATCCGACGATCACATCGGCGCCGATCCCCGCGTCGGGGTCCTTCTGCTTAATGTAGTCGACGACCGACCGATAGTGATCCGAGAGATATCTGCGGCGCATGCTTCTTAAAACCCGATCGCTGCCGCTCTGGAGCGGGATGTGAAAGTGGTTGCAAAACTTTTCTGATTCAAGGATGAAGTCGACCAGCTCCCGGCTGAGCAAATTAGGTTCGATCGAGCTGATCCGGATCCGGTCAACCCCCCCGATACTCCCCAAAAGCTTTAACAACTCCAGGAGGCTGCCCTTCTCTTTCCGGCCGTAATCGCCGACATTCACCCCTGTGAGGACGATCTCCTTGAACCCTTCTTCTGCGATCAATTGCGCCTGCCGGATGACGGCGTCTGCGGGCTGGCTTCGGCTTGTCCCCCGAGCCATCGGGATTGTACAGAATGTGCAGTGGAAATCGCACCCGTCCTGTATTTTCAAAAAGGCGCGGGTCCTTCCCCCGGCATCGGCCGAGAAGGACGGGGCGAACAACAACGCTTCATCGATGCAGGAAACGAATACTTGCGGAGTGGCCGGTTTCTCAAACCGCCCGGCGTGCTCGAGGATATTGAATTTTTCTTTTGTACCGAGGACGAGGTCGACTCCCTCGATCGCGGCGATCTCCCCGGCTCGAAGCTGCGCGTAGCAGCCTACGACGATGATGAAGGCATCGGGAGACTGGCGAAGGGCGCGGCGGATGATTTGCCTGCACTCGCGCTCCGCGCGTTCGGTGACGCTGCAGGTGTTGAGGACGTAGACGTCGGAAGGCTGGGTGAAGTCAACGATCTCGAAGCCGCGCTCGACGAACTGCCTCCCGATCGTCGACGTTTCCGCATAGTTGAGTTTGCAGCCGAGAGTATGGAGCGCGACTTTCCTGTTCACACCATGAAATCAGAAGTCGGCGGCTGTTCGCCCGGAGCGTCGGGGGGGGCATCGGCAGTCTTGCCCGAGATATTCGCCACGTCCTTCAGCGTCATCGGCGGAAGTTTATGCTTCGAGGCGTACTCGTCGATGATCCTCTGCTCTTTTCCCTTCAGATACTCCACCGCAGACAGAACGATCCGCTTGCTGTCTTTATCGAATTCGATGACCTTGAGCGTGAGCTCATCGCCGACATGAAACATGTCGGCAATATTCTTTACGGGGCTCATCGCCAGGTGTGACAGGGGGACGAAGCCATCGACTCCGGACGGAAGCTCGACGATAACCCCTTTCTCGATAATGCGGACGATCTTGCCCGCCGTCTCTGTGCCGGATTTGTAGGATTCGGCAAAAGCGTCCCACGGGTTGTCGCGAACCTGCTTGTGCCCGAGCGAAATGCGCCGTTGAGCGACATCGACTCCGAGGATCACGACCTCGAGCCGGTCCCCCTTTTTCACGACCTCACCCGGGTGCCGGATTTTCTTTGTCCATGACAGGTCTGAAATGTGCACCAGACCGTCCACGCCGTCTTCGAGCTCAACGAACACCCCAAAGTTCGTCAGGTTGCGGACAATGCCGGTGTGTTTGGATCCGACCGGATATTTCTCAAGAAGATTCATCCACGGATCGGGCTCCAGCTGTTTCATTCCGAGGGAGATCTTCTTGTTTTCTTTGTCCAGGCTGAGGATGACCGCATCGACCATCTGTCCCATCGAGACGACTTGCGACGGATGCTTGATATGCTGGGTCCAGCTCATTTCCGAAATGTGAATGAGGCCCTCGATCCCTTTTTCAATCTCAATGAATGCTCCGTAATCGGCGAGCGAGACGACTTTCCCCGTGACCTTTGTTCCCACCGGATATTTCGTCTCGATGTTTTCCCACGGATGGGGCTGCAGTTGCTTCAGGCCGAGTGAGATGCGCTTCTTTGCCTCGTCGAAATCCAGAACGACGACGGTGATCGTCTGATCGAGCTTCACGACTTCGGAGGGATGGTTGACCCGGCCCCAGGAAAGGTCGGTGATATGAATGAGACCGTCGACCCCGCCCAAATCGACGAAGACGCCGAAGTCCGTGATCGCTTTTGCGGTGCCTTCGAGAACCTGGCCCTTCTCGAGGCTGTTCAGGATCAGACTGCGCTGCTCCTGCATCTCGGCCTCGATGAGAACCTTGTGACTTACGACCACGTTTTCATTCGGGTGGTTGATCTTCGCCACGCGGAATTCCATCGTCTTGCCGAGAAACTGGTCGAAATCCCGGACCGGCTTCACGTCGATCTGGGAGCCGGGAAGGAAGGCATCGAGACCCATCAGGTCAACGACCAGGCCCCCCTTGATACGCCGGGTGACTTTCCCCGTCAGCACCTCGCCGGTTTCGTACGATTTTGTAATGCGCTCCCACGTCCGCATGAAATCGGCGCGCTTCCGGGACAGAACGAGTTGGCCGTCCTTATTCTCGACGGCTTCAAGAAACACTTCCACGTCATCGCCGGGTTTCAGCTCGTCAATATTCGGAAACTCCGCAAGCGGCACGAGTCCCTCCGACTTGAAGCCGATATCGATCGCAACGCCGTTGTCTGTAATCGCCACAATCTTGCCCTTGACAATTTGTCCCTCATGGATGCTGCTGAACGTGTTGTCATAGAGCCGGGCCAGCTCTTTGAATTCCTCCGGAGAATACTCTCGCTCCTCAATTTCAGAAAAATTGAATTTCTTGCCGGTGGAGCGGGTTGGTGTATGAGAAGGTCTTACAGCGTCTCTCAATGATGGGGGTGCCGCCGCTTGAAGCATCTTGTCCTTACTATCTTCCGCCATTCAGTCTCCTTACTGCCGGTCGATTCGCATGGTTACCGCCTCGACCGTACTCTCTTTTTCGCGGCGGCGGTGAAAGTCATCTGAACACCCGCCGTTCGGAAAAAGATTGTAACTGTTTGCTTGATGATTGTTAATTAGGATGACTTTCTTACACTTGTGCGCTGACCGGTTCGCCCGGTGATCCAGAGCGTTCCGGACGAGATTGGGGTGCCATCTCTTCGACCGCTTGCTTGATTCGCTCCATCAGCCATTGGGGAGTCGATGTCGCGCCGCTGATTCCGGCCGTCTCTACGCCGGCAAACCACTCGGCCCGCAACTCCGATTCCATCTCGACGAAGTAGGTTCGCGGGTTTGCCTCCTGGCAGATATGATAGAGAACCTTTCCGTTCGAGCTGTTCCGGCCCGCGACGAACACTACCACGTCGTTGCTCCTCGCAAATTCCCGGAGCTTTTTGTCGCGCCCGAAGACTTGTCCGCAGATGGTATCTTTCGCGTGAAACTCGGCGGCTTCCTCATCGAAGCTGTCGATCACCAATTCCTTGATTCGTTTTTGAAACTCTTCCTTGAGTTGGTAAAATGTTGCCTTATCCATCGTGGTTTGGGAGAACAGTACCGTTTTCCGGTTGAGATCAACCTGGGCGATCTCCTCCATCGATTTAATTACGATGGCTTGCCCATTGGTCTGACCGACCAGACCGATGACCTCGGCGTGATCTTTCTTCCCGTAGATGACGACCTGATAACCCTGGTCGTGAAACTTCTTGATCCTCTCCTGCACTTTCCAGACGACGGGGCACGTGGCATCGACGAGCGTGACTCCCGCCTCGCGGGCGCGCGCGAAGGTCGATGGGGGCTCGCCGTGCGCCCGGATCAAAACTTTTCCGTCCCGGATATTCGGGAGGTCGGCGTGGGAGATTGTCTTCAATCCCCTTTTTCTCAGCCGCTCGGTTTCCATGGGGTTGTGGATAATGTCACCGAGGACGTAGAGCGATTCGCCGGGAGGATTCGCCCCGAGCTCCGCCTCGGCGATGTCAATCGTTCGGATGACACCCCAGCAGAACCCTGCGCTCTTATCGATCGTGACTGTCACGCCCGGCTCCGTAAAATTTCTCTCGCTTTCTGTACGACGTATTCAACCTGTTGTTCAACCGAGAGCCGCGACGTGTCGAGCTCAATCGCGTCGGGCGCCTTCCGAAGGGGACTGTTCACGCGGCTCGCGTCTCTTTGATCTCGTTCTTCAAGCTCGCCCTTCAACGTATCGACCGGGACTTCGATCCCTCCGCCCTGCAGTTCCCGGGCGCGGCGCCTGGCCCGTTCTTTGACGTCCGCGACAAGGTAGATTTTCAGATCGGCATCAGGAAGCACGACCGTCCCGATATCCCGGCCTTCGATCACCACGCCGCCTCCTTGAGCGATCCTGCGCTGCTGACGAACCATGATCTCACGCACTTGCTTGATCGCGCTCACCCGGCTTACAGCTTTGGTGACGGCCGGGCTTCGGATCGCACGCGTGACATCTCGCCCGTTCACTTTCACTTTGAATTCGTCCCGGGAGTGCTCAAAGGTCAGCTGCATTTCTTTGGCGAGTTTTCCGATGAGCCGCTCATCTCCCAGGTCAAGCTTTTCCTCAAGCGCCCTGAGCGTCACCGCCCGGTACATGGCCCCGGTATCGATGAAAACGTAGCCCAATCGGTCTGCCGTCAGCCGCGCGGTGGTACTCTTGCCCGACGCGGCGGGGCCGTCGATTGCAATGACCAGTTTCTTCAAAATCCGGGCGTTTTGGGTGGATCCTTGAGCCGGTCAATATACTAAATAATCTCCACCGAATCAATACCGAAACGGCCCTAAAATTCCTTATCTTTCATAATATGAGGAAATTGACGTACGACGAACTATCGGCCAAACGCCTCACCCCTGAGCAGCTCTCGCAGGAGCAGCGGTACCCGATTTTCATCCTGCTGGACAATATTCGGAGTTTGTACAACGTCGGCTCAATCTTCAGGACGGCAGACGGCGCCCGCATTTCGAACCTGATCCTCTGCGGGTACACGCCCCATCCGCCGAGAAAAGAGATCGAGAAAACTGCGCTCGGAGCAACGGGGACGGTTCCCTGGACTTATATCACCAGCGCGGTGGAGGCGATCGCGGAATTAAAGTCCAAAGGGATCCGAATTTGCGTCCTCGAACAGACCGAAACGAGCCGGGCCTACCACTCCATCACACCCGACCTTTTTCCGGTATGTCTCGTTGTCGGGAATGAGATCACGGGCGTTTCCGCGCAGGTGATGGCGGAGGCGGATCTTGCAGTCGAGATTCCGATGTTCGGAATGAAGCAGTCGCTGAACGCCGCCGTGGCGTTGGGGATTACGCTCTTTGAGTTCGTCCGGGTGTGGAACGGCCGTTGAAGCCTCCCACTTGTCCCGCATGGTCCTGCGGTGCGGGACATGGCGGGACCGGCGGGATTATGCGGGGTTATCGATGATCTCGCGCACGCGCTGGAGGATCGCGTCGGACATATACGGCTTCTGGATAAAATCCTTCGCACCGGCCTTTACCATGTCCATCTTCAAGCGGGGTTCGAAATACCCGCTGGCAAGAACGGCCTTCACGTGCGGGTTGATTTCCTTGATTGCCTGAAACATTTCCCATCCTCCCAGTTTGGGCAAACCCATGTCCGACAGGACGAGGGCGATCTCATCCTTGTGGTTCCTGTAAACCTCAACCGCCGTCTTCCCGTCGTGGGCTGTGAGCACACGATACCCCTGTTGTTCGAAGAGTCCCTTGAGTAAGTCGCACAGCAATACCTCATCCTCCACCACAAGAATCGTTTCGTGGCCGCCCGGGGGTTCACTCCGGGTGTCGCCCTCTGCGGGCGCGGTTTCCTCAGCGCCGGTCTGCACCGGCAGGAAAATGCTGAATGTCGTGCCCGCGCCGCGCCTGCTCTCGACATCAATAAATCCGTGATGGCTGTCGACTACGCCGTAGACAACCGCCAGGCCCAAACCTGTTCCTTTGCCGACTTCTTTCGTCGTGAAGAACGGTTCGAAGATCCGGTTCTTCGTGGCCTCGTCCATTCCGAGGCCGTTATCAGCGACGCTCACGCACACATACTTGCCGCCCGAGGCGGTAGAAAACCGGGCGGCGACCACGGATCCCGGGCAAACGGAGGTGCGTAGGGTCAGGACCCGGGCGCGTGTCCCGTTCGATTCGTCGAGCATCGCATCCCTCGCATTCACGCTCAGGTTCAATAACGCCTGATGAAGCTGCGAAGCGTCGGCGACCACGGGGGGCACCTTGTCTTCGAGCTGCGTGGAGATCGTGATAATTTTTGGAAATGTTTGCGCCAGCATCTTCGTCAGTTCCCGGACAGTCTCGTTCACATCGATCGATTGGAACGACGGATCGCTCCTTCGCGCGAATGTGAGCAACTGCCTGACGAGGGAGGCGCCCCGTTCGACGGCAACCGTTATAGTTTCAAGTCCTTGCTTGACCTTGGCCGGCTCGGCTTTGTTGCGCTGCATCAGGGTGGTGTATCCCAGAATGATCCCGAGTATGTTATTAAAATCGTGCGCAATCCCGCCGGCGAGGGTTCCGATGCCCTCCATCTTCTGTGCCTGCCGGAACTGTTCCTCCAGTTTCTTGCGTTCCGTAATATCTCTGAGAAAACCGCGGTAGGCGACCGTCTTCCCCTGCGGATCGTGAACCGCCCAGGTGTTCGCGAGAACGACCCTGCGTTCCCCGTTTTTTCGTCTAATTTCCAGCTCAAAGTCCAGGACGGACCCGTCTCGAGCCAGCTTGTCTTTGAAGATGTCGCGGTATCCGGCGTTGACATAGACGTCGCGGTCCAGATCAACCTTCAAAAGCTCTTCCTTCGATGCATACCCCAAGAGTTCGATTCCCGAACTGTTAACGTCCATCAGTGTTCCGTCAGGGGCGCTCAGGAAGATGGCGTCTTTCGATTCTTCAAAGAGAGTCCGGTACTTTTCCTCCGAAAGCCGGAGCAGTTCTTCCGAACGTTTTTGCTCCGTCACATCGCGCTGTGTTCCCCAAACCCGTTTCAGCAATCCCTTATCGACGATGCCCACGAGATTATTCAGGAAGTACCGTTTGGCTCCGGTTCTGTCGGTTCCCCGCGACTGGGCGTCGGTGAGGCGGTAATCGGACTGAATGAACGCACCGAGCAAGCCGTTCCCTCCGCCCTCATCCGGAGGAAGGAGATCTCCCACTTTGCATCCGATAATCTCCTTCGCGTGCGAGAACCCGTGAATATGGGCAATCGCATCGTTGCACTCCGCGAGATAGGCGTGGGAATAGAATAGCTTGACTTGCTCCGCTTCAGGTAAAGAAGTCCCGATCGGCTTTTCGAGTTCAAACCGCCAGATTCCCTCGGAACTCTGTTCGACAAACCTCCGGTAGCGCTCTTCGCCGACGCGGAGGGCTTCTTCCGCCTGCTTTCGTTCGATGGCCCTCGCCACCTGCGATGAGACAAATTCAAGGATATTTTGTTCCCGTTCGCCGTAAGCGTCCGGATCGGAATAGTGCTGAACGACCATGACTCCGATGGTTTTCTTCTCGACGACGAGCGGGACGCCAAGCCAGATGGGCGACGGCGAGCCGATCAGCTCGGCCTCTCCGCGCCGCCGTAGTTCCTCGTGTACCGAGGTGTTGCAGAGGAGCGGTGTCCCGGTCCTCAGGACGAATTCCGTCAAACCCTTCCCGGGCTTTTTCGGAGGCGATGGTGAGTCGGCTTCGTCGACGAAATACGGAAAGCTGATGAGGCCCGAGCGCTCATCATAGAGCGCGATATAGAAGTTGTTTGCGGACATGACCTCATGGATGATCCCGTGGACAGCCCGGAACAGCTCCTCGAGCGTGGGCGCGATATCCGCCGCCTGGGCGATACGATAGACGGCCGATTGAAGCTGTTCGGCACGTTTGCGTTCGGTGATGTCCTGGGCAACGACAAGCTGTGCGTTTCTGCCGCCGAATTGCAACTTGTGAGAGCTGACTTCCACATCGATGACCGTGCCGTCTTTCAGAGTATGTCTCCAGGGCCCCGAAGGATGGACACTCGGGTCCGGTTCCTTCAACCGGGCTTTTAAAAGCGGCACATCTTCAGTGGGACGGATCTCCGTGATCCGCATGGCGAGAAATTCTTCGCGGGAATATCCATATTTCTCCACCGCAGATTCATTCACCTCGAGAAACTCCAGCGTGCCGGTATCAAAGACCCACATCGGGAGCGGACTATTCCGGAACATCAGGCGGAAGCTCTCTTCCCGCTCCATCGCCGCCTGCTGGGCTTCCTTTAATGCCGAGAATTCTTTCCGTCGCTCGGAGATATCCCGTGCGATCCCGACGAGGCCGACCGGGTTTCCGGATTCGTCACGCACTACCGAGGTCCACAACTCGACGGGAAAATCGGTTCCGTCCTTCCGGCGGTTGACGAGCTCGCCGTTCCAGGATCCCGCCATTGTGGCTGACAGAATCTGGCGTGTGAGATCCGGAGAATGACCGGGTGACCGGACGATCTCGATATTCCGCCCGACCAGCTCCTCCTCGGTGTAGCCGTACATTTCGCAGAAGGCTGGATTTATAAATAGTATCGTGTTGTCCAACCCCGTCAAACAGAACGAGTCGCGCGTGCACGTCAGAGCATAGGCAATGAGCCTGAGTTTTTGCGCGGCCTCAGTCCGGTCGGTCACATCGCGCGATATGACGACGACCTGAGCAGGGTTTCCCCTGCTGTCGCGGTTCAGGCTCCCCTGCGATTCGATGTGCCGCACCTGGCCGTCCTTGGCCATGAAACGGTACTCGGCCCGCCGGCCCACACCCGTCTTGACCGCTTCCTGGAAGACCCGCCGGATATGGTCCCTGTCCTCGGGGTGGACATCCTCGAATGAGTCTGTTCCCCGGGCGTCGGTATCCCCGAGAATTCTCCGGTAGTTCGGATTAGTATAGAGGCGCCTTCCCTCGAGGTCGAGAACGGCGATCAGTTCATCCACGTTTTCCAGAATGAGACCCAGCAGGCGGTCATCCAGCAGCAGCTTCGGCGGCGAGATCGGTTTCTTCAATTCCAACATGTAACAAAATATGCTAAATCTGGGTTTTTTTGAGGCTTGAATCTAGGAAAGTTTCAGGGGCACTTCAAGTGGGGTATGTCGTTCATCACTCTAAAGCGGATTAATACGTCACATCATACGCCAGGGTGAAGAATTCCTCGCGTTCGTGGGTGTGGATCCGGATGACGCCGGCGCGGACGAGCCCGACGAGGGTCCGTGACGCCCGGCGATCGCTGATATTGACCAGCCTTCCGAATTCCCGGAGTGTGATGCGCTGGTGCTGCTCCAAATGCTGAAACAACCTTCGCTCGTTCTCCCCGATCGCTATTTTGAGCGGCGGCGCGTTCACATTTTCATTTTCGAGAATGCGGACGACTTCCCGGCTGGCCATGACGGTTTTGTCGTTCATCCGGATGTAGACGCGTGTATTTTCCCCGTTCATACGGTCGTGCGCTCCGAGAAAATAATGGGGCTTGTTCCGGCTTTCCTCGATTCGGCATACGATGACGTCCCTCCCATCAAAAGGCACAATCGTGATGCTCGGCCGAATCGCCGGGTCGCAGCAGTCTCTTCCGGCGAGCTCGATCAGTTCAACCTCGGATTTTTCACTCTCGACACCCGCGATCGAACCGTCGTCGTCAACCCCGAAGAGAATCGTCCCGCCCTTCGTGTTTGCGAACGAGATGATCGTACGGGCAATTTTCTCCGGCGATGAGATCCGCCGCTTGAATTCGATGCCGAATCCTTCGCCGTCTTCGATCAGCCGATTGACATCGCGAAAATTCATGTCCAATAGATCCAGTAATTGAGGGCTGTGTGCCAGGGCTATCGGCCCTGCCGGTCGAGGTAGCCCTGGAGGATCAGCGCCGAGGCCATCTCGTCGATCGTCCCCCGGGACCTGCGCTTGAATTTCCCGACATTCATCTCGCGGAGAGTCCGGTGCGCCTCCTGTGTCGTGAAGCGTTCATCCTGCCGGACAATTTCAATTCCAAGCTCCGCTTCGAGCGCCCGAATGAACTCCTCAACTTCTTCCGCCTTTGAACCCTTTTGGCCTTTGAGATTCAAGGGAATGCCGACGACTATTTTTTCAACTTCAAATTCGCCTGCGATGCGTTTGATTTCCCCGATCAATTTTTCCGAATTCGGCAGGACCGTCACGCCGCGTGCGATGATGTTCAGCGGGTCGCTGACGGCGATGCCGACGCGCTTGCTTCCATAATCGATGCCGAGAACGCGTTTCCCCAACGCCGATCAGGCTCAATTGTTCGATGGGATCCGGCCTTCAAGCGGCTGGGAGAGAAAACTCTTGAGAAGTTTTCCCGGCTTGAAATGGGACTTCCGGCGTGAGGGCACGAAGATCACTTCTCCCGATTTGGGATTGCGGGCTTTTGGTTTCGACTTTGTGGGCTTGACTTCAAAAACTCCGAAGTCGCGGATCTCGATGCGCAGCCCGGGATTGGCGCTCATCATGATTTCGCGCACGGCGGTGAATACCCGCTCGGTCCACTTCGCGGAGGCATTCACCTTCTCGCCGCTCGCGAGCGCCACCTTCCTGATGATATCTCTCTTCGTGTACGTCCTCGCCCGCCGACCGTTCATTAAATCCCCCTTCCTATTCCATAAGGCGTTCAGCCCTGTAGACGCCTTTGATTTTCCGCAGCTTCTCGATCACGCGAGCGAGGTGATCCGTATGCTTGACGCCGATGATAATCGTCCCCTCGAAGGCGGAGTCTCTTGCATCGATCTTGACGCCGCGAATGTTCGTATTCTGATAGGTCGATATCGCGTGGGTGATCTCGTTGAGCATGCCGGCGCGATCTTCGCCGGAGATGCGGATCGCCGTCGGATATTCGACGCCGTTGGTGACGGGCCATCCGACTTCCACAATCCGCCGGGGATCGGTCGCAATCATGGAGGTCAGGTTCTTGCACGACTTCACATGGATTTTCACTCCCTCGCCCTTCGTGACGAATCCAACGATCTCGTCGCCGGGGATCGGGTTGCAGCACTTTGCATAGCTGTGCATGAAGTTGTCGTGGCTGCCAAAGAGCGTGATTCCTCCGGTAATGCTTCTGGCGGTGCTGAGAAACCTGTTGAACAAACCTTCCGTCTTCTCCGGCTTGGACGCTTCCGGTTGCAAGTGCTTCTGCTTCAATTCGATTTCCTGGAGGACGGCCTCGGGATTGATCTCACCGCGATGAATCTTCAAATAGAACTCGCGGAGATCGTCAATCCTGAAGTCGTGCAGGTATTTCACCATCTCATCTTCGCCGATGTGCGCCTTGAACTTCTTGGCCTTCTTCTCCCACTGTTCCCGGCCTTCCGCGATTGCCGAACGCTCTTCTTCCTTCAGCCACTTGCGGACCTGCGCCTTTGCCTTGTGCGTGACGACGAATTGGTCCCAATCGGCTTTCGGAGTCTGGTGTTTCGATGTGATGATCTCGACCTGATCGCCGCTGCGGAGCTGGGAATCGAGGGGGACAATCCTCCCGTTGACCTTTGCGCTGAGGCAATGAAAGCCCACGTTGGAGTGGACGGCGAAGGCGAAGTCGACGGGGGTCGCCCCTTTCGGCAGGATTCTCAGCTCGCCCTTGGGCGTGAACAAATAAATCTCGTCCTGGTACAAATTCAGTTTGAAGCTTTCCATGAGCTGTTTCGCCGGCGCTTCCTCATCGGCGTGCTCGAAGATCTCGCGCACCCAGGAGATCCAGTTCTCCAGCTCCTCATCCAGCGTCGAGAGATTCTCTTTGTACTTCCAGTGGGCTGCAACTCCCTTTTCGGCGATTTCGTGCATGGTCCGGGTCCGGATCTGCATCTCCACCATCTTCCCCTCCGGCCCGACGACGGTCGCATGAATTGAACGGTAGCCGTTCTTCTTCGGAACCGAAATGTAATTCTTAAAGCGCTCCGGGATGGGGATATAAATAGAAGAGATGATCCCGTAAGCGGTGAAGCAATCATTCTCATTCTCGGTGTCGAGGATGATGCGCACCGCAAACAGATCGTAAATTTCGTCGAGCGGCTTGCTCCGGCCCACCATCTTATTATAGATGCTGTAAAGGTGTTTCGGTCTTCCTTCGCTTTCGAATTTCATCCCCTCCTCCACAAGGCGCTTTTCGAGGGGCACGACAAATTTGCGGATGTACGACTCCCGCTCCTTCCGACGGGCTTTGAGCTGGCGCGCAATGTTTTCATAGTCTTCCGGATGAAGGTACTTGAAGGCGAGGTCTTCCAGCTCCCATTTAATCTTTGCCAGGCCGAACCGGTGGGCAAATGGCGCATAAATGTCAAGCGTCTCTTTCGCCAGGCGAAGCTGCTTCTCCTGGGGGAGGTATTCGAGCGTCCGCATGTTGTGCAGCCGATCGGCAAATTTCAGGAGCATCACGCGGATATCGTTCACCATGGAGAGCAGCATCTTTCGATAGCTCTCGGCCTGGGTCACCTCATGACTGCGGAAAATGTCCGATATCTTGGTAGCACCGTCGACGATGTCGGCGACCGTATCGCCGAATTCCTGACGGATGTCCTTGATTTGGAATTCGGTATCTTCTGCAACGTCATGGAGGAGCGCGCTTGCCACGGACACGTCATCGAGGGGAATTTCTTTCGCCACAACCATCGCCACTTCGTAGGGGTGGTTGAAAAACGGATCGCCGGACGCCCGGATGTCGTTCTTGTGGGCCTCCAGACTGAACTCGAAGGCCTTCCGGATCAGCTCTTCGTTGACCGTTCGAAGGTTCTTCCGGCAAACGATAAGAAGATCTTCGAGTTTCTTTTTATATATGCCGTCGCGCATACCGTTCCGGTACCAGTCTCAACATCGAACGGGAGTTGTAAGTTCATCAAAATGCTGAACTTGCTCCCCAAGAATATACTCCCGATGAGAATAAATGTCAAGAATCGACCGGGCCGGAGGTCTGTTGAATGTCATAAAGAATTTCCGTAAGTTTTTGCAGGATCTTCCACCATCAGATTCCGGAGCCTTGCTATCAGACACTGAGAAACGGTTCCTGCTGGAGGCAGCACGTTCTTCAGTAGTGTCGGCCGTGAGGAAAACGCCGCCGCGGTATTTCGAGTCTCACGAACCGTCCCTCGTCAGGCGGTGCGGGGCGTTTGTAACGCTCCGGGAAGGAAATGAACTGAGGGGCTGCATCGGGTACATCGATCCGATAAAACCCCTGGCGATCACGGTTTGCGAAGTCGCCGCCAAGGCGGCGCTTGAAGACACGCGTTTTCCGCCGGTAACACCGGGGGAACTGGAGGGAATCAACATCGAAATCTCGGTGATCTCCCCCCTGACGAGGATGAAAGAGATCACGGAGATCGAGCTGGGAAAACATGGCTTGCTTATCGAATATAAAAGAAGCCGCGGATTGCTGCTTCCGCAGGTCCCGGCTGAGTTTGGCTGGGATCGCGGAACGTTTCTCGCGCAGACTGCCCGAAAAGCCGGACTGCCGCCCTTGATCTGGAATAATCCCGAAGCGGAGACCTATTTCTTCACTGCAGAGATTTTCGATGAGAAGTCGGAAATCCACGAGCGGATCTGACGCTCCATCGCCTGATGAAATCACCGTGAGACCTCAAGACCCGGGCATACGCCATCCTGCGGTCGCCGGGATGTTCTATCCTGATGACCCGGCCGTTCTCGATAAGCAGCTCGAGACTCTTCTGGGCCATGCGGAGCTCCAACCGTCGCGGGGGAGCGTGGTGGGGATGATCCTTCCTCACGCAGGGTACGCATATTCGGGATACACCGCCTCCCTCGGTTACAAATTGCTCAGGAAAAAACCTGTCGACACCGTTGTGATCGTCTCGCCGAGCCACAGGGAATATTTCGACGGCATTTCAGTGTATGGCGGGTCGGCATACCGCACGCCTCTCGGCGATCTGAAAATCGACGAGGATGTGCGCACCGAACTTCTGAAAAACGACGCGGTCATCGTCTCCTCCGACGCCGGACACCGCGGGGAGCACGCGATCGAGGTGCAACTCCCCTTCATTCAAAAGGTGCTGAGCGGCGCGAAGATCGTTCCGATTGTCATGGGTGAGCAGCGGCGCGAGTATTGTTTTCATCTGGGAAAAAGGCTCGCGGATGTCCTCCGGCACAAGAGGGTGTTGCTCATCGCGAGCAGCGACCTTTCCCACTACCATCCGTATGAGGAGGCGCAGTCACTCGACGCAATCATCATCGGCGACGTCGCGCAATTTGACTATGAAAAGATGATGAACGACCTCGAGTCGGAGCGCGCGGAAGCCTGCGGGGGCGGACCTATGGTCGCGGTTCTCGACGCCGCCCACCGGCTTGGGGCAAGCCGCGCCGAAATTCTCTACCACTGCAATTCAGGCGACATTACGGGCGATCGTCACAGTGTGGTCGGCTACCTCTCTGCGGCCCTCCTCAGCCCGAACTAGCCAGGCATGCCTCAGTCACGTTTTCCCCGAGTTTCGATCGTCGGCGCCGGTGCCGTCGGCTCTTCGATCGGCAGGGCGCTCTTCGAGAAGGGGTATCCGATCGCATCCGTCATCAGCCGGACGGGCGATCGTGCGATCGCGCTCGCCCGTTCGGTGAAATGCAGCCGGGTTTCAACCCAAATCGGCGACGTTGCCCCGGAGAGCGAGTGCATCCTTCTCGCCGTCTCCGACGGCGCCCTTCCCGCGGTCGCGGGACAGCTTTCAAGGCTGCGCTCCCTCAAATTCAGGAAACTGTTCGCCGTTCACTGCTCGGGCGTGTATGCTGCTGACGTTCTGGAACCATTGAGGCGGCGGGGGGTTCTCGTCGCGTCCATGCATCCGATTCAGACGTTTCCCTCCGGCCGGCACGCGCATCAGCGGCGGACTCCTCTTCGCGGGATTTACTACGGAATTGAAGGGGAGCCTGAGGCACTCAAGCGCACGAAGCGGCTGGTCGATGATCTTGAGGGCAGAGTAGTCGTTATAAAGAAGGAGATGAAACCCCTCTACCATGTCATTTGCGTTATGGCGTCGAATTACATGCTGGTGTTCCTCAATGCGATCGAGGAGCTGACGAAAATCCTGAGCGTACAGCCGGGATGGACGGAAATCTTCGGCCCCCTGATGACCGCCACGATGGAAAACGCCGTAAAGCAAACGGCGGCAGCTTCGCTCACAGGTCCGATCGTACGCGGTGATTTGTCGACCGTCGATCTTCACCTCCGCGCACTCTCCCGTTATGCGCCCGAATTTCTGCCGCTCTATACAATGGGCGGAATCGAAGTCGCGCGGATTGCCGGCATGCGAGGGAGTATGAGCCGCGGTGAGTTCAACGGCGTCATCGCCCGGTTCAGGCGGTTCCTCAAGAGCAATCCATTCACCAACAAACGGAAGGCGAAGCGTTGAAAGCCCTCATCACAAGCGGGGGGCGCGGGACGAGACTGCGCCCGCTCACCCATACGCAGAATAAGCATCTGATCCCGATCGCGAACAAACCGATACTCCACTATGCAATCGAAGCGGCGGTCGATGCAGGGATCAGGCAGATCGGAATTGTCTGCAACGCCGACAGCGACGAAGTCCAGCGATCGATCGGCAACGGAAAGCAGTGGGACGCAAAGATAACGTACATTCGGCAGAAGGCCCCCCTGGGATTGGCGCACGCCGTAAAGATTTCTCAGAATTTTATCCGGAATGACAAATTCATTTTCTATCTCGGCGACAATATGGTGGTGGGCGGCATCAAGCGGTTCATCGATGAGTTCGACCGGAGCGACTCCAACTGCTTCTTGACGCTCGCCAAGGTGAAGGACCCGGAACGATTCGGCGTGCCCGAGATCAAACGCGGCAAGATCGTCCGTGTTGAGGAAAAGCCGGCGAAACCGAGAAGCCACTTCGCGGTCGCCGGGATTTACCTCTACGACCGCCATATCTTCGAAGCAACAAAGCATATCAGGCCGAGCAAGCGTGGAGAGTTGGAGATCTCCGATGCGCACCAGTACATGATCGACAAAGGATACAAGATCGGATACAGCGAAATTACCGGCTGGTGGAAAGACACGGGCAAGCCATCGGATTTGCTCGAGGCGAACCGGATGGTTCTCGACAGCCTCGAGGCGAGAATCGACGGCGCCGTTGACAAGTCGTCCACCGTCGCGGGGAAAGTCGTACTGGAAAAGGGAGCGCGCCTGATCAACAGCGTCGTACGGGGCCCCGCGATCATCGGGAAAAATTGCACGATCGAGAATAGCTATGTTGGGCCGTTCACTTCGATCGGCGACGGGACGCAGATACGTAATTCCGAGGTTGAGTACAGTATCGTCCTCGGGGACTGTAAGATACTCAACGTCCGGATCCGGATCGAAGGGAGCATTCTCGGCAACGACGTGGAAATCGTTGATGCGATGGGCAAGCCTCACGTTCACAGATTTATGATCGGCGACCAGAGCCGGGTGGAAGTGGCATGGTGACGAAATGAACTATCAAACACTGCTGGTGAGAACCGAGAAACGCATTTGTTTCATAACCCTTAACCGGCCGGAGAAACTGAACGCCCTGAATCTCCGCTGCAAACAGGAACTCAGGCAACTGTTCGCCGACTTGCACACAAACCGCGAAGTAGATGTGGCGATCGTGACGGGGTCGGGGGAAAAGGCGTTCGCGGCGGGAACCGATATCAATGAACTCTCTTCTCTCGACAGGGAGACGGGCAAAGAGTTTGCCCTGAACGGCCAGGCGGTCTTTGACATGATCCAGCATCTGGGCAAACCGGTGATCGCGGCCGTCAACGGGTACGCTCTCGGGGGCGGATGCGAGCTGGCCCTCGCCTGTCACATCCGTATTGCATCGGAGAACGCCATCTTCGGTCAGCCGGAAGTTAACCTGGGCCTCGTCCCCGGCTACGGCGGGACACAGCGCTCGGCTCGATTGATTGGGGCCGGGAAAACTGCCGAGATGCTCCTCACAGGAAATCAGATCAGCGCAGCCGAAGCCCTCCGCATCGGTCTGGTCAACAAGGTCGTCCCTCAGGCAAGCTTGCCTGCAGAGGCTGAGGCCATTGCGGTCGCAATTCTCTCCAAGGCCCAGATTGCCGTCCGGATGGCGCTCAAAGCGATCAACATCAGCATGGAGTTGCCGCTCAGCGAAGGTCTGAAGATCGAAGCAACCTTGTTCGGCGAGTGCTGCGGAACGAAGGACTTCAAAGAGGGCACGAGGGCATTCCTCGAAAAGCGCAAACCTAAATTTACCGGCGAATGAACTGGGGCAGCGCGATCCACCGGCCCATGGTTGTCCGTGCGGTCATCTCGCTTCTCCTTGGCGCTGCGGCGTTGGGGCTGTTTGTGCTGAACCGGATCAGCCTCCTGCGGCCTGATCGATCCGGATCGGCGTCGACCGCGTCCCGGCAAGAACCTCGCGCCGGGGGAAACCGCCCCGATCTCCCCCCCGCGCTCGGAGATCTCGACCGGGAGGTCGATTCGGTACTCATCCGATTTGGAATCCAGTCTTCGTGGATCCGTAAGAAAACCATCGCCATCCCGAACGCCGATTTCCCGCGCATCGAGCGCAGAGTGCTTCTGCCCAACGATATTGCCACCATCTCGATGAACGCCGCCTTCAACACGATGGCGAAGCGGTACAACGGCCGGGCAGTCGCCTCGGAGAATCTCAAGGAGAACTATGTCACGATCCATATTGAGACGGGGGGCTCGATCGTTCAAACCATCATCCTGCGTCCCACGGCGAACCTCAGGCGGGCAGCACGCAAAGGCTCGTTGACGCGGGCCTGAAAATACAATGAAAGATTGAACTCAATGGCGACGCAATCGATACAACCCCGGGAAGCCGGGGCCTTGACGATGGACAAACTCGTTTCTTTGTGCAAGCGCAGAGGATTTGTCTTCCAATCGAGCGAGATCTACGGGGGATTGAACGGCGCATGGGACTACGGCCCGATGGGTGTCGAGCTCTTGAACAACCTCAAGGCAGAATGGTGGAGGGAGATGACCTTCCGGGACAATATCGAGGGGATCGACGCCGCCATTTTGATGCATCCGAAAGTGTGGGAAGCCTCCGGTCACGTTGAGAATTTTACCGATCCGATGGTCGATTGCCGGACATGCAAGGCCCGATACCGACTGGATGTCCTTTTCGAAGAGCTGTCTGTCAAAAAGCAGAAAGAATTGCTGCGTCAGGTCGAGCCGGGCTTCCCGATTCCCGCGGAAGACGAACGCTTCGTCGATGAATTCAAAAAAAAGGTCGAGCATGAACCTCAGAAATTCCTGGCAATCCTCTCCTGTCCCAACTGCGGCAACAAATCTACGTTCACGGATGCGCGCAAATTCAATCTGATGTTCAAGACATTTGTCGGCCCTCTCGAAGATTCGGGCGCCCTCGTCTACCTGCGTCCCGAAACCGCGCAGGGAATTTTCGTGAACTTCCTCAACGTCCAATCAGCGTCGAGGCAGAAGATCCCCTTCGGCATCGCCCAGATCGGCAAGGCGTTCCGGAACGAGATTAATACAAAAAACTTCCTCTTCCGCACCCGTGAGTTCGAGCAGATGGAGATGCAGTTCTTCGTGAAACCCGGGTCGGACGTCGAATGGTTCGAATACTGGCGGGAGGCGCGGATGAAGTGGTTCCAGGCGCTCGGGATGCGCGCCGACCGGCTCCGGTGGCACCGGCATGAGCCCGACAAATTGGCCCATTACGCCAAGGATGCCTACGATATCGAGTACGCGTTCCCTTTCGGCTGGGGAGAAATCGAGGGCGTTCATAATCGCACCGACTTCGATCTGTCCCGCCATGAACAATTCTCCGGCAAGAGCCTGAAATACTTCGACGAGCAGAACAAGGAGAAATACACGCCCTTTATCATCGAGACATCGGCGGGGGCCAGCCGGTCGTTTATGGCATTCCTGGCCGACGCCTACTCCGAAGAAGCTGCGCCGACGGCCGAGGGATCGACCGAGACCCGGGTGGTGATGAAATTTAATCCCCGGCTCGCGCCTATCAAAGCTGCAATTTTTCCGCTTGTCAACCGGGACGGCATGCCCGAGATCGCAGAACGGATCGAACGGGATCTGAGGCCCAGGATGCGCGTGTTCCGCGATGAGAGCGGGGCCGTGGGGCGCCGCTACCGGCGACAGGATGAGATCGGAACCCCGTACTGCATCACCGTCGATTCACAGACGCTCCAGGATCAAACGGTGACCGTCCGCCACCGGGACACCATGCTGCAGGACAGAATTGCGAGTGAAAAGCTTCTTCCCTATCTTACGGAAAGGTTCGCGGTCCCGTAAAACGGGATCTCCGCCGAAGGGCCATCAACAATAAGGAGTTATGCAATGAAATCATCGCTTAATCTCGTCGTGGTTCTGCTTCTCTCCGCCTCCCTCCTGATGATGGGATGCCATGCGAGCAACACTCTCAAGGGAGGAGCGATCGGCGCAGGCGCCGGAGCGATCATCGGGGGACTGATCGGCAAGGCCGCGGGAAATACGGCGGCCGGCGTTATCCTGGGGGCTGCGATCGGCGGCGCGGCCGGGTTGGCGATCGGGCATTACATGGACAAGCAGGCCGAGGAGATGAAACAGGACCTGAAGAACGCAAAAATCGAACGAGTGGGCGAGGGAATCAAGATTACCTTCGACACCGGAATCCTCTTCAAAACCAATTCATCCGAGCTGCAGTCCGAGGCGAAGAAGAATCTCGGGGACCTCGCGAAGATCCTCAACAAGTATCCGGACACGAACATTCTGATCGACGGGCACACCGACTCGACCGGGACCGCCGACTACAACCAGCACCTATCCGAGCGGAGGGCTGAATCGGTTGCGAATGATCTGAAAGGACTCGCAGTTGCCGGATCGCGTTTGACGACGCGGGGTTTCGGCGAGTCACAGCCGGTTGCCTCAAACGTGTCCTCCGAAGGACGGCAGCAGAATCGCCGCGTTGAGGTCGCCATCTTCGCGAACGATAAGCTGAAAGAGGCGGCAACGAACAACCAGCTCGAGTAACCTCGAGCAAGCGCGGCCCGGGATCCCCAATCGATATCAATCGACTGGCAATTCGAGTTACACAGGGCGGATTTGGGGCGCTGGCCGCGGCATTTCTGTTCATGGGGAATTGTTTCGGCCAGTGGATCGGCGATTCGGCCGTTGAAGCTCATACCCACCGCGGTATTGAGTACGTTTACAACCTCTCATTCGACAGCGCGCGCGCCGAGTTTCAGTATGTCCGGCGGGAGAAGCCCGACCACCCTGCAGGGTACTTTTTTCTCGCAATGGTGGACTGGTGGAGAATCATCACCGACCTGGACAACACATCGCGCGATGATCGATTCCTCTCCCAGCTCGACCGGGTAATCGATCTCTGCGACAGCCGCCTGAAAAAAAACGAGCACGACACGGCGGCGCTTTTCTTTAAAGGCGGGGCCCTCGGATTCCGTGGGCGCCTTCACGGCAATCGGGAGGACTGGGTGCAGGCCGCAAGCGACGGGCGGGCCGCGCTGCCGATCGTTCAGGAGGCCTACAAGTTAGCACCAAACAACCGCGACGTCCTCCTCGGCATGGGAATCTACGATTACTATGCCGCGGTCGTTCCCGAGAGGTATCCCTTCGTCAAACCGTTTATGATTTTCTTTCCGAAGGGCAACAGAGAGAAGGGACTCCGGGAGCTGCGTGAGGCGGCCGCCAAGGCGAGGTACGCAAACACCGAGGCAAACTACGTGCTTCTCCAGGTGTTGCAGAATTTCGAGAAGCGGTACGACGAAGCGCTCCCGCTGGCGCAGAAACTTCACGAGCGGTTCCCCGACAATGTGATCTTTCACAAGTACCTGGGGCGCTGTTACGCCTCGGTTGCGAACTGGGAGGAGATCGAACGGACCTTCTCACAGATCCTCGAGCGAGTTCAAAACAAGAAACTCGGCTACGATGCGATTGTCGAACGCGAAGCACACTACTACGTCGGGCTCTCCGCGATGAACCGGGCGGATTACGCGGCCGCCCTGGAACACTTTTACCGGACGGACGAACTGTCCCGCTCAATCGACCGGAAAGATCCCACGGGATTCATGGTGATGACCAACCTGAAGATCGGTCTAATTTACGACCTTCAGAAAAAGCGCAGCCTGGCGCTGGAACAGTACGGCAAAGTGCTCAAGATGGACGACTACCAGGACGCTCACAGGCAGGCCGGGCAATACATGAAAACTCCTTACGCCAAATTCTAACTCTCCTTGAATGATAAAAATCATTCTGTTCGGTCTGATCGCCGCCGCCGCCGAAGTCCTGGGAGGGACGCTGATCGTCCTAAGGAAAGAATGGCCAAAAAGGATTCAGGAATATCTGATCGCGCTGAGCGCCGGGTTCCTTCTCGCGCTCGTCTTCTTCGATCTGATCCCGGTGAGCCTCAATCTCGTGGGGCCATTTGCCTCCCTCTATATTATACTCGGCTTCTCCACTCTTCATTTTTTTGAGCACACGCTCGTGGGCCATCTCCATTTCGGTGAGGAGACTCACACCGATGTCATGGTCTCCCGCCTGGCGAGCCTTTCCGCGTTCGCCGGCCTCTTCATCCACGCATTCTTCGACGGAATTTCAATCTCGGCGGGGATGCAGTACGACTATTTTATCGGACTGCTCGTCTTTATCGCGATCCTGCTGCATAAACTGCCGGAAGGGCTGACGATCGCTTCGATCATGATCGCCGCCAGTCAGCCGAGGAAGAACGCCTTCCTGGCATCGCTTGCGATCGGTGTCGCCACCATGCTCGGAATCGTGATTGTATTCCTGATATCGGGGCTGGAGAAGAGTACCGTGGGGATTGCCTTCGCCTTCTCTGCGGGTGCGGCGACGTACGTGGGAGCAAGCGACCTCATACCCGAGGTCAACCGGTCAAAGAACCGGGTTGTGCCGCTGATCGTCTTCGCGGGAATGCTGCTCTTTTACCTCAGCCAGCAGGCACTCGTTGGGATCTTGCGGTAACGCGTTCCCGTCTCAGAAACTTATGGTCACACGATGGACAGCTCCGATTTGGCCGAAGGAGGAGAAGGCGTAATCGACGTTGTACATCTCGGTGTTGATTCCTCCGCCGATGGAGAATCCGGCGAGACCGGAGCTCGAAAGGATCTTAAAATCCTGTCTTCGCTCATTGTTGTAGCCGACGCGGAGGTGCACATTCGGCCCCGGCGCGAGCTCGACTCCGATCGCAAACGCTCTGAATCTGCGGCCGAAGGAATCCTGATGTTCATTCACTTTGTCGAGGCTGACCATCAGCACCGCCGGCAGGTGTTCCGGATAGAGCGAGACTCCGATTCTTAGATCCAGAGGCAGGTTCTCCCTCGTATTGAAATACGGATCAAGCTGTGTGCCGAGGTTGAGCAGGCTCGCGCCGATCGTCATCCTGTCAGGCACCGCGAGGTACTGCACCCCGAAGTCGAGTGCGGCTGCCGAGGAACGCGCTTCGGCGATAGAGGAATAGATAAATTTCGCGTTGACCCCATACGTGAGCCCCGGCTGCAAGGGGCCGGCGTAACCGACGGTCATCGCGAGTTCCCCGGCGCCGAATGTCCCGAGATCCTCCCCTTCCTCACCCGTTCGATTGAATTCCCCGTAGTTGATGTACACGATACCGGCGCCGACGAAGCCCAGGTTCGGGACTTCCGTCCCGAAACTGGCGTGCCCGGCATTGATGTCGAGGAGATGCTTGAGAAACCCAAACGAGACACGCCTCTGCGTCAGCGTCCCGAGACCCGCGGGGTTATAGAAAATCGCGTTCGGATCGTCGGTCATTGTAACGAACCCCCCGCCCAGCGCGGCGGCGCGTGCGCCCACATCAAGCCCGAGAAAATTATAGGTGCTATTGTCCTGGGCCCGGAGCGTGAAGGCAGATGGTATGAAGAGCGCCGCTAGGACAATGATGGTGGGGAGAAGGACGCGCATGAGTTGGAATCTACTCAATTGCATGAAGAGATACAAAAATCGCGTCATCACGCCCGCTGTTTCTTTTTCCCAAAATAGTCGTATATTGAAGCGAATGATCGATAATTTCATCGTCATTGACATATCCGGATGGTGAGCAAAGAGATTGAGCGGCTTGTCCAATCGATCTTGAATGATCCGCCGGGGGAGCATCCCTGCTGCAAGGACGGAACATGCTCGGACGGTCTCTGCGTCATTCATAATAAGGAAGGCGTCCGGAGCATCGTCCACAACGGTGCGGCGAGGGTCACCGCGGGGATGGGCATTGAGGCGGCAGGCGGGATCGAGACAGACCTCGCCAGATTGATCGACCACACGCTCCTCAAACCTGATGCGACCAAGGAGCAGATTACGAAGCTCTGTGCGGAGGCGAAGAAGTATAACTTTGCAAGTGTCTGTATCAACCCCTGCTATGTCTCCCTTTGCGCGAAATTGCTCCGCGATACACCGGTCAAAGTCTGTACCGTGATCGGCTTCCCGCTGGGCGCTACGAGCACGGCCGCGAAAGCATTCGAAGGGGAGCAGGCGCTTCGCGACGGCGCGAACGAGCTGGATATGGTCATGAACGTCGGGATGCTGAAATCCGCCGAGTATGAATATGTCGAGAATGATATTTTCGCCGTCGTCACCACGTCGCGCCGCTATGGGGCTCTCACGAAGGTCATCCTCGAAACTTCGCTCCTGACCGATGAAGAAAAAATCAAGGGCTGCCTGTTGGCGAAGCGGGCGGGGGCAGATTTTGTGAAAACATCGACCGGATTTGCAGGGGGCGGTGCAACGGTCGGCGATATCGCCTTGATGCGCCACGTGGTGGGGTCGGCGATGGGTGTAAAGGCGTCGGGCGGCGTGCGAACGCGCGAGGAAGCTCTCGCGCTGGTCGCCAGCGGAGCCGACCGGATCGGCGCGAGTGCCAGCGTGAAGATCGTCGGCGGGAATGGCGAGGGTCGGATCGGCTCAAATCTGAAAGCCATGCAGTCATATTAACGTCCACAACAATCTGAGGGCTTTATGATTCTATTCAAAGGAGCGTTTCCGGTGTTCGCCATCGCGGCAGCGATGATCGTCGCCGGCTGCTCTTCATCAAAGCAAAGCGAGAAGACCGGCTCGACAACCGTTCAGAACCCGTCCGAAACGTCATCGAAGCCGGAGGGCGCGAAGACCGATACGTTCGACGTGAAGGTCGACAACTCAAAGAAGCCGTCGTACGAACCAACGGCGACCGCCGCCCAGCCCGGAAACTTCGCCGTGCAGATCGGCGCGTACCAGAAGCAGGAAAATGCCGATCGCGTCGCAGCTCTTGCGAGGGACCGGTTTGCGGTGACCATCACCACGGTTTTCGACCGGACGAAAGGCCTGTGGAAAGTACTCGTGGGAAATTTTCCGACGAAAGATCAGGCGAGGCAATTTCGCGATGAGATGGTTCAGAAATACCCGAGCGATTACAAGGATGCGTGGACGACCGACATCCCGCAGCAGTAAACGCGGGCTGACGCTTCCGCTTTTGTTAGTTGGCGCGGTCGTTCTGTGGGGATGTTCATCTGCGAAAGAGGCGGAGCAGAAGGTTGAAGCCCCGGCGCCGAAGAGCGACGACCTCAGGCGATACGAGAAGACGTTTAATCCCTCCGACTTCGATTCGGACATCAAGCTCATTAAAGAAGAGGAAAAGACCGAGCGATCGACATTTGAATCCACGAATGTCGTCACGACCGCAGTCCCCGACACGATTCGGGGTTTCAGAATCCAGGTCCTGCTGACGCAGGACATCGACGAGGCCGTCCGCATCCGGGACAGCGTCGAGTCGTTGCTTCCCGAAGAATGGACGTATATCGTTTACGATTCGCCCTACTACAAGGTCCGCCTGGGGAATTGCGAGGATCGCGCCGCCGCCAGCCCCCTCCTGAAAAAAATATCCTCCCTTGGATTTAAGAGCGCCTGGATTGTGCCCGACAACGTCGTGAGAAACTTACCGCCGAAGCCTCCCGATACGAGCATAGAACCGCAGAAGCAGTTCAAGAATAAACACTGATCCCGGCGAAGACTACCGGAAACTGATCACCACTCCCTCGAGGGGCCATCGGGCTCTGACTCTGAGCGTATCGGCGAAGATCGCAAAGCGTTCCGCAGGCCGGAAAGGAAACGGCGTGCCGTATGAGTAGCTTCCGTTGCCGTCTGCATCCCGGAAGGCCGAAATAGTATACCTCCCTTCAATCACCCGGTCGAGCACAAAGGGACCGGGGGAACCGAGAACCAACCTGCGCGGTTTGAGCTGAGTGTTGGAAATATTCGCCGCGAGGATGTAAATCTTGCCTCTCGCGCCCGGTGAATCGTCCCGTACCTCCCCCTTGATGCTTCCGAGCGTCTTCTCATCAACCGTCGAGAACTTTCTCGTCCACAGACTGTCGCGCAAATGGTTGCCCGAAAGATCGCGCAACGAATCCAGCGCGATGCGCAGGACATACGGCGTTGAAAGCGGCCACGGTTGGGAGGGGACGAATGAAGCCTGAGCGGAGTTCCACCACTTAAACCCTCCTGCCACGATACGTTGAGCGGTATCGGTCAGATGAAAGCCCCGTTCGAACGGTAATGGCCGGATCGCCTCGCTGAATGCGATGTGAATGCTGTCATCCGCTTGAACGCTCTTGTCCCCTTCCTGAATATTCTCGATTTTCATCGCAGGTCTTGTTGTGTCGGGAACGGCTGAGCCCGAAAAAATGCCGCTGCCGGGTGGCATATCGAGAACATTTCCGCGAACATCCCTTAGTTCGTTCAGCCTCACGCGGTAGGTTTTCGAGCTCTCCTGATCTGCGGTGTAGATTTGGGCCGCGAGCGAAGATCCGTCCACGAATGAGAAATCATAGGCCGATAATTGGGAGCCGGTTGCCGTGTCAATGATCGATACGTTCGTCGCCCGGAGGCCGGTCGTTTCCATCATCTCGCTGAATTTCAGGAGCACGTGGGAACGATCGATCGATCGGGCGCTCGACAGAAACGGCCTCGTCGTGTCCTCCCGCGTCAGCTGATATTGCATTCCGGAAATCCTGGGCCTCAGGCTATCCAGCACGATGTCTGTATTTGCAATCCCAAACTCGTCCGTCTGCGCATCGTACAGGAGATTCCGATACTGGTCGCGCACCGCAATAAGACGGTACCTGCCCAGCGCGAGGTTTGTGAGATTAAACGTCCCATCCTTCCCCGTCTGGGTCGCATAATCCGGTTTCGACCGGGCGGGATTCAGCGTATCGGGGTTGCGGGAATCTAACGAGTAGGCGAAGATCATTACTCCGGCAGGCGTGGGGTCGAACACTCTGCCGGAAACCGACGCCGAGTCGAGATGTCCGCCTGTGGAAAACGGGAGGGCGTAGGCTCGTGCCATCTTGTTCTTCCGGGTATCGACAACGTCGGTCCCGATGGTGACGATGTACGTCGCATTGGGGCGGAGCGAATCGGAGAACTGTATTTCAACCCCGGTGCCGCTCCAATCGAAGGTGAGCAGACCGACCGATGGCGAGATGAACATCGATCCCTCCACGCTGCTCCGATCGACGTACTTACTGAACGCCAGGCTGAACCTGTTATCGCGATAGTTCAGAGTCCCCGGCGGAGGGTAAGAACGAACAACTTCCGGCGGCGTGGTATCGGGCGGACCGCCGGAGGGCGGTGCCTGGCCAGCGCAGAAGAAGGAAATCGTTGCGACGATGGAGCACACGAGAATAGGAAGTATTGTTTGGTTCACGATGTTCAGCGACTGAACTCTTCTTCCCGCATCGCTTCCTGCTCATCGCGGAATTTCCTGTACCGCCGCGCGGCGCGCCGGTGTTCGAGATAGGTGCGGGTAAAGGTGTGACCCCCCTGCCCGTTCGCCACAAAGAAGAGATACCGATGCCTCACCGGAAAGAGGGCGGCAAGAATGGAGGCCCGCCCGGGATTGCCGATCGGCCCCGGCGGCAAACCATAATTGCGGTACGTATTATAAGGCGATTCGCGGTGGAGGTCGCTGAGTCTCAATCGCCGCGGCCCGTCTACCAGGATGAATTGAACCGTCGGATCGGCCTCCAGCCTCATGCGCCGCTCGAGCCGGTTATAATAGACGCCCGCCACTTTGGCGCGTTCCGAATCGATCGCGGTCTCCCCGTTGACAATCGACGCCAGGACGAGTACATCGTTGAGCGATTTGTCGGCGGAATCCAGCCTCCCCCTCAGCGAATCGTTCATGAATTTCCAGAACTCTCCGACCTGCTCTCTGATGATTTGTTCCTCATCCATCTGCCAGTACAATCTGTACGTATCCGGCATCAGGTAGCCCTCGAGCGAAGTTGCCTGCACGCCGAGCGTGTGCGCAAAATTTGAATCGTAGACCAGCGTCATATACCGGAGGGAGTCGATTCCAAGGGTCCGGGCAAGAATCTTCGCCTGGCGGGCGGCCTTCACGCCCTCGGGAAGCATGACCGTGATCGGCTCGATCGTTCTGCCTGAGCGTAAGTCCTCCAGCATTTCCCTGTTCGACATCCCGCTCGTAAATCGATACTTTCCGACTTGCATTTTCGTCGTGAGGCCGAGAATTCTTCCGGCCGCGTCGATGAGCGCACGGCTGCGGATAATCCCCCCGATCTCGAGCGAGTCGAGAACCCGCTGGAAGTTTTCTCCCCGCGAGACTGTGATCGATCGATCGCCCTCGAAAGAATTTGGCGCCCACAGGATTTCGTAAGCGGCAATCAGTCCCAGGGCGAGCACGGCCGCCAGAATTCGCAGCAGCCACTTCCTCATTGGACACCCTCCCTCCGGATCTCATTGTACCGGCCGAGGTACCGGAGAGACTTCGCGCTGTCGTGGTAAGCGAACTGGTAGACCCCCGCGAGCTGTTTGTACCCGTTCGCGTAGGAAGGATTATTTTTTATCAGAGCTTCAAGAGTGTTTACGGCCTCGCCCGGCTTATTTTCTCTGATGGAGATTTCTGCGGACGCCGATTGCGCGTCCCAGTATTGTGGATGGAGCCGGAGGGCCGTCTGCACCTCCTCAGAAGCCTTTCCAAGATTTCCTGCCAAAAAATAAGCGCGACCCAGGAGCAAATGCGTCTTTGAGGACTGGGGATCGATCTCGAGAGACCTCCTCAGTAGTCGACCGGCTTCATCTACGTTGCGGGCCGAGAGCTCCGAAGCCGCCGCGCCCGACATCCGGCCTGCAAGCTGTGGAGTAAAGTGTGCGCGCGCAGGATCGAAGGGGAATACCTCCATGATTTCCGGATGCGATTCATCCGTTTGAAAGAGAGGGTTTTCGTTGACGACCTCAAACCAATTGCGCAACAGAGCAAGATGCGTGACCTTCTTCCGGACAAGATATTGCTTGAGCTTGTCAAGATTCCCGATATTGTTGATCATTTCCGGGGATACGAGCCCGACCATATCGACGATCTTTCTGTCCGAATAATAAGCGATTGCTCCTACATCATGCGTCGCCACAACGCTCCCGGCCGGGAGGTTGTCGTGGATCCAACGAGCCGTCCGGACTTGCCGCTCGCCGATATACCGGCAGTACTCCGCGTAGGTGTCCTTCATCTCCCACGAAGCCGCCGCAAACTGCACACCGAAGACGAGGATCAGGAACCCGCCGGCCATCAATTCGGTTCGCGGCCGCCCGAGGCCCCGGAAAATCTTCTTTCCCAGCTCAAGAAGCGAACCGACTCCCCGCAAGCCTAGCAGGATGACGAACGGCAGAATGGGCATCAGATATCGTCCTTCCTGATAGAGGTAGGGAAGATTGAGCCAGTAGACGAGAAATAATCCTATCGGCCAGAGCAGAGAGATCAACAGATCATCCGGCCGCAACCTCAACACCGACCGCAGCACGCTCACGACGCCTGTCGCGACGAGGAGGCAGAAGATCCGGAGGTGACCGTCGGTAAGAAACCCGAAAACCTGCTGCGGAAAACCCGACCCTCCGCCGGAGTAATATTTTATCTTCGCAGCATAGGTGTTCGGGAACAACGAGCCGGACAGCCAGAGGTTGAATCCGACATACGCACAGCCGATTCCTGCGGCCACCAGCCCGGATCGGATCAGCCACGCGGAATCGTCTGTTCCCTTTCTTTTCGGCTGATTCCGGCGAAGGACCGAACTGCGGTATGCGGCATCAATGGCAATAATGACCAGAAACAGGAGCGCTTCGGGACGCGTCCAGATCGCAAGGCCGCCGGCAATGCCGAGCCGGAGGGGTCTTCGGATCGTGTAGAAATAATGCACCGCGAGAAGCATGAACAAAAACAGCGTAGTTTCCATGCCGGAGTCCGCGACCCATTCCAGTCGGGGCTCGAGCAGCACTAAAAGCGCTGCAGCGGCAGCAAATAAACCGGTCCCCAGAATCTTCTTCGCAAGGGCGTAGAGCATCCATGCCGAAAGGGCAAAGAAGACGATGCCCAGTGAGTAACTGAGCAGGAACTCATTCGAGGTGAACGAGAATCCTGCGGCGAGCAGAAGCGTGTAGAGAGGCGAGGTCGAGCCGGAGGTGACCGTCTGATTCTGATAGTACGAGTAGGACCCGTACTCATGGAGATTCTTCGCGAACTGAAGGTGGATCCAGGGGTCATCGAGCGGGAAGCCAACCGCGCCGTTCACACGATACGCATTCCAGCCTGCGAAGATGCACATCCCCGATCCGAGAACCATCACGGGGATCAGGAAGTACGCCGTTTTCTTCGTCCGATCATTCATCCGACTTCACGCCCGGCTCAATCCAACTTAGATCGGGAGATTCGGCTCTGCATGGAGGTCGAATGCCGATTCGATTCCTTTCTTGAGAAGGAGATAACCCGTCATGGCGATCATGGCTCCGTTATCCGTGCAGTATTCAAGTCTTGGGACGAACAGCCGGAAGTTCCGGCTCGCAGCAAGCGCTTCCATGCGCCGCCGCAGCTCCGAATTCGCCGACACTCCGCCCGCAATCGCGACGTCGTTGACACCGGTCCGCTTCAACGCCCGGAGGATCTTCTCAATCAAAACCTCCGCCATCGCAGCCTGAAAACTTGCACAGAGATCCTTCACCCGGCTTTCGCCGTCACCCCGCAGGGTGTGATCGCGAAGCCAGTAGCGAACCGCGGTCTTGATGCCGCTGAAACTGAAATCGAGGCTCTCGTCCCCGAGCATCGACCGCGGAAATTTCACGAATTCGGGATTTCCGGACTGTGCCAGCCTGTCGAGCACAGGTCCGCCCGGAAAGCCGAGGCCGAGCATTTTCGCGACCTTGTCGTAGGCCTCGCCCGCAGCGTCGTCGAGCGTTTCGCCCAGGAGTTCGTGCTCGAGAATGTTTCTGACGAGCACAAGCTGCGTGTGTCCCCCTGAAACCGTCAGACAAAGAAAGGGGAGATTGGGCCTTGGCTCATCGATGAAATTTGAATAGAGGTGCGCCTCCATGTGATTAACGCCTACGAAGGGCACGCGGAGGCCGTAGGCCAATGCTTTGGCGAAATTCAGCCCCACCAGGAGCGCGCCCATGAGGCCGGGCCCGTAGGTCGCACAGACGGCATCGAGCTGATTCTTGCCGATCCCCGCTGTGCGCAGTGCCTCCTCAACGACCGGGACGATCAACCGTTGGTGTGCCCGCGATGCGAGCTCCGGTACGACCCCCCCATATTCGCCGTGGGCGAGCTGCGATGAGATCACATTCGACTGTACGATGCCGTCCTGAAGAACGGCGGCGGATGTCTCGTCGCATGACGTTTCAATTCCGAGAATATTCATCGACTCTAAGAATAAGCGAAAAGTTCGGCTGATTTTCAAGCGTCGCGACGGCCTAAAAGTCACTTGCAAAGGTGAGCTAATTTTTTTATCTTGAGGCCATTATCGGAGAGCCTTCCACCTCGCACGTGCAAATCCAGTGTCCGCAACTGAAAACGTCGACCTTTCGAGGCTGAGAATTCAGCACGAAGAAAAACTGGAAGAGCGTCCGAGAAGGGCTCATCGTACCGGTGTCATCCTCTATGCCGCGGGAGCGCTCTTCCTGGCTCTGGTGGCGTTTGTCTTCATACGCACGTCGTTGAGCTCCGCCGAGACCGTCGAGCTCGCAACCGTTTCGTTCGTTTCTCCGTCCCAGTCCAATGAGATCCTCACGGCAAGCGGTTATGTCGTGGCACAGCAGAAGGCGTCTGTTGCTTCAAAGGCAACGGGGCGTATCGTCTTTCTTGGGCACCATGAAGGAGATAAGGTAACGAAGGGCGAAATCATCGCTCGAATCGAAAGCGCCGACGTCGAGGCGGCGCTGGCCCAGGCACAGGCGGAACTCGCGCTCGCCCGCGCGGACCGCGAGGATGCCGGGAGGTCGCTTGAACGTTCAAAGGCAATGCTGAGCCGCGAGCTTATTTCTCAGGCAGAATTCGACGCCGCGAAGGCGCGCGACGACCGCGTCCGCGCGACGATTCAATCGAAGGATGCAGCGGTGAGAGCGGCAGAGGTACAGGTTGAGAATACCCGGATCCGGGCGCCGTTCGATGGAACGATCCTGACGAAGAATGCCGACGTGGGTGAGGTCGTTGCCCCGTTCGCAGCGGGGGCAAGTTCCCGGGTGGCAGTCGTCACAATCGCCGACATGTCCTCGCTCCAGGTCGAGGCGGACGTCTCGGAGTCAAACATCGAGCGCATTACGGTTGAGCAGCCGTGTGAGATTGCACTCGATGCCTATCCGGACAAGCGCTATCGCGGCAGGGTGGACAAGATCGTACCGACGGCAGATCGCGCTAAAGCAACTGTCCTCACAAAGATCCGCTTCCTGGAACGGGACAAGCGCGTGCTGCCCGAAATGAGCGCCAAAATCCATTTCCTGGCCGAGGGGACTCCCGAGAGCCCCTCCTCGAAGCCGAGGCTTGTCATTGATTCAACGGCCATTGCCGTTCGCGACGGGCAGAAGGTTGCCTTCGTCATCCGCGGCGACGAGGCAAGCGCCGTTGCAGTCCAGCTCGGAGATCCCCTTGGAAAATCGATCGAGGTCCGCCGCGGGCTGTCGGCCGGCGACCGCGTGGTCCTGAAGCCGTCACAGAATATGCAAACCGGAACGAAGGTGAAAATAAAGGAGTAGATAATCGGCTATGGCAATCGTCTCGATACAGAAGCTTTCCAAGTCATACTGGCGTGACTCGCATGAGATTCCGGTTCTCCGGGATATCTCATTTGAAATCCCGGAAGGAGATTTTCTCGGACTGATGGGCCCGTCGGGTTCGGGGAAAACGACGTTGTTGAATCTGATCGCGGGCATCGATAAGCCCACGGCTGGAAGAATCGATGTTGCCGGAACGGACATTAGCACGATGAGCGAATCCGCTCTTGCTGGCTGGAGGGCCAGGCACATCGGATTCGTTTTTCAATTTTATAACCTGTTGCCGGTCCTCACCGCCCGCGAAAATGTCGAACTCCCCCTCTTCCTCTCCAAACTTTCGAAGAAGGAAAGAAAAGAACATGTGGAGTTCGCGTTGAAGGTTGTCGGCCTCGAGGAGCGGATGAACCATTATCCGAAACAGCTTTCGGGCGGCCAGGAGCAGCGCGTCGCAATCGCACGGGCGATCGTTACCGACCCGACGCTCCTGGTAGCAGACGAGCCAACCGGGGACCTCGACAAGAGCTCGGCCGAAGAGATTCTAAAGCTTCTCGAACGGCTCAACTCGGAATTTAAGAAAACCGTCGTCATGGTCACTCACGACCCTCGCGCCGCGGAACGCGCACACTCGGTGCGGCATCTGGATAAGGGAGAGCTATCGTAGAACATGTATATCCTTAAGCTCATACTTCGAAACGCCCTTCGTCACAAGCTTCGGACCTTGCTGACGATCGTGGGGATCGCCATTGCGGTCCTGGCATTCGGCATCATGAGAACCGTCGTTACATCCTGGTATTCAGGAGTGGAGTCGTCCCAGGCCAACCGCATGCTCACCGTGCACAAGGTCTCGTTCATCTTCGATCTCCCCCTTGCGTATCGTGACCGGATCACGAAGGTCCCGGGCGTGAAAAAGGTTTCGTTCGCAAATTGGTTCCAGGGTATCTATATCGATAAGAACCAATTCTTCGCCCGCCTGGCCGTGGATCCGGAGACAATCTGGGATGTCTCTCCCGAGTTCGTCGTCTCCGATTCCGTCAAGGAAGCCCTGAAGAAACAGCGAAACGCCTGCGTGATCGGCGCAAAGCTGGAACACGATTACAATCTGCACGTGGGGGACCTCATGAGTATCGAAGGGGACATTTATCCCGGAAAATGGCAGATGCAGATCGTCGGGGTCTACCACGGCAAAGATCAGACCGTGGACGAAACGCAGATGCTCTTCAACTGGCATTATCTTGATGAAGAGCTCAAACAGAACGAGCCCGGGCGGGATGGGCATGTTGGATGGTATATTCTACAAATAGAGAATCCCAACGACCGCGCGAGGATCTCGGCGGCAGTCGACGATCTCTTCACAAATTCATCGGCGGAGACGAAAACGCAGACGGAAAAAGAATTTCAGCAGAGCTTCGTATCGATGTCAGGAGCAATCCTGACGGCCATCAACGTCGTCGCGTTTGTCATTATCGGCATCATCCTTCTCGTCCTGTCGAATACGATGGCGATGACCGCCCGGGAACGGATCGGCGAATATGCGGTGATGCGGACACTGGGATTTTCCACAAGAAATATTTCCCAGCTGGTCGCCGGCGAATCGCTCCTGATTTCGCTTCTCGGCGGCCTTATCGGCCTGGCGGTTACCTTTCCGTTATGTGCCGCCATTCAGAAAATCGTACCCACCGGGTGGTTCCCCGTGTTTAACGTCGAAACCGCCACGGTCGTCCTCGCCTTTGGATCGGCAATCGCCGCGGGGGTGATTGCGGCCGCATTCCCGATCAGCCGCGCCATCGGAATGAGGATCGTCGACGGTTTGCGGCACATCGGTTGACCGCGATGAAAATTCCCTTTTCGTATATCATAAGAAGTATGTGGACGCGCCGGCTCACCACGGTGCTCACGACCGGGGGCATTGCGCTGGTCGCCTTCGTATTCGCCGCGGTGCTGATGATGGCGTACGGTTTGGAAAAGACCCTGGTCGACACCGGATCGGACCATAATCTGATCATCCTGCGAAAATCCGCCTCGGCGGAGTTGCAGAGCCAGCTGGACCGGAATGCGGCGAACGTCATCAAGACACAGCCCGAAATTGCGATGGACGCCGAGGGCAAGCCGCTCGCCACAAACGAACTCTTCACGATCATCAATCTGTTGAAAAAGGAAGGCGGAGCGATGGGGAACATAACGGTCAGGGGGGTGACACCGCAGTCGATGAAACTCCGGCCACAGATCTCGCTCATCGAGGGACGCATGTTCACTCCCGGCACCTCCGAGATTATCGTGGGATCCAACATCGCCCAACGGTTCGAGGGATGCTCGGTCGGACAGAAGTTGAAATTCGGCGGAGGCCTGTGGACGATTGTCGGAATTTTCGACGGGCACGGAACGGGATTCAGCTCCGAAATCTGGGGAGATGTGGAGCAGATGCTGCCCGCGTTCGGCCGTCCGGTTTTCTCTTCCGTCACACTCGAGCTCAAGGATCGCGACGGTTACAACGCCCTGAAGGCAAGAATCGAAGGCGATCCGCGTCTCAACTATCTGGAAGTTGACAGGGAAAAGGATTACTACCAGAAGCAATCCCAGGCAATGGCGACGTTCATCACGATACTTGGCATCGTCGTCACCGTGATTTTCAGCGTTGGAGCTGTTGTCGGAGCCATGATCACGATGTACGCCGCCGTCGCGAACCGCACAATTGAAATCGGCACCATGCGCGCTTTGGGATTCCGCCGCAGGAGTATCCTTGCCGCATTTCTAGTAGAAGGGCTTCTGATCTCCCTCATTGGCGCTGCGATCGGATTATTTGCCGCCTCATTCCTGCAGTTGTTCATCATCTCGACGCTAAATTTCGGAACGTTCACGGAGCTTGCTTTCGGCTTCAGTCTCTCCCCCTCCGTCATACGCAACACATTCATCTTCGCCGTGGTCATGGGAATTGTCGGAGGTTTTCTTCCCGCAGTACGCGCGTCGCGCCTGAATATCGTCAACGCCCTGAGGGCGTCCTGAGAAGCCGCCTTCTTGCTTCGCTCGTCTTTCTCTTTCTCTTGCTCCTCGGCGGCGCCCCGCTGCTGAGCCAGGACCGCGGCTTCGGCCTGGGCATCATCATCGGTGAGCCGACCGGGATCAGCTTCAAGGGATGGGTAAACGAGAGGAATGCCATTGACGGCGGCCTCGCGTGGTCGTTCACCCGGAATGGCTCCGTCCACGTGCACGCCGATTACCTCTGGCATTCGTTCCGCGTCTTCCAGACGCAGGAGAGAATACCCATCTATTATGGCATCGGCGGAAGAATCAGGACAGGCCACAACGAGGAGGCACAACTCGGGGTACGGGTGCCTGTCGGCATCGGATACCTGTTCAAAGATGCGCCGGTGGATCTGTTTTTCGAAATCGCCCCGATCGTCGACCTCGCCCCCAAAACCGAGCTCGAGGCCAATGCCGGATTGGGCGCAAGATTCTGGTTCCCGTAACAATTGCACCGCTCGCAGCGGATTTCTATTGCCTGGCACCGCACTTTTTCGTATATTGTACTCACTTCGAGCTGAAAAACCCCTAGACTCTGAGGAATTCAATGGCAAAAGTATGTGACGTGTGCGGAAAAAAGCCGGTCAGCGGCAATAACATTAGCCATGCCCACAATAAGACGCGGCGCCGGTGGCTCCCGAACCTTCGGAGCGTCCGGGCGCTGATCGATGGACGAGTCCATCGCATGCGCGTGTGTACGACCTGCATCAAGCAAGGCCGCGTCGTAAAGGCCGCGTAGGCCCTCCCGGCGGGAGGGGAGCGGCATGGCCGCGCCAAGACCTCCGCGCTTCGCCGGTCTTCAACGAAGAGAATATGTCCATCCCGAATTCGCTGACGGTTCTTCGGATCCTCCTCACCCCGCTCTTCCTCATCCTGCTCTTTTCAGAGTCCTCATTTCTTAAACAGCTTGCCCTTCTCGTCTATATCGTCGCTGCCCTGACCGACTGGTACGACGGCCGCGTTGCAAGGCAATACGGAAACGTCTCCCGGTGGGGGAAATTTCTCGATCCTTTGGCCGACAAAATTCTTGCCGCTGCAGCACTTTTCTCTTTTGTCTTCCTCCGGCTCGTGGACGCCTGGATGGTCTGGATCATTGTTGCCCGTGACGCTCTGATCACGAGCCTGCGGAGCTACGCCGAGTGGAAGAATGAGCCGATTGTCACCTCCAAGACGGCGCAGGCCAAAACGTTCGGCGAGTTTACGATCATCTATTACATCCTCATTGTGTATGTTGCAAGCCAGATCGGTTTCATCGAACATCGTCTGGACAATTTGCTCGCAACGCTGCTGGACAAACGGGTCCTGTTCGGCATGATGCTCCTCGTAACGCTCTCCTCCATCGGAACGGCCGTGATGTATCTCTTTGACAACAGAAAATTCCTGCGCGAACTGTATGCAAGATACTTCGGCGCGGCAGGATCGGGCTGACCGGGGCCCGGCTTCCTTCCCCATCCGTCTCGTCGCGACAGGTTTATTCTCCGGGTATTCCCCCATCGCACCCGGGACTGCCGGCAGCCTCCTCGGCGTCGCCCTCTATTTAATCCCCGGATTCGAAGCCGATGCGGTTCTTGCTATAGCGATCATCGTCACATTTCTCCTCGGCGTCTATGCCTCTGCACAAATGGAGAACGAGCTCGGCGAAGACCCGCCCGTCGTCGTGATCGATGAGGTCGTTGGGATGTGGATCTCCCTCCTTCTCCTGCCAAAAACTGTATGGGTTGTCTCGCTTTCGTTTCTCTTATTCCGCGCATTCGACATTCTCAAACCTCCTCCCGCACGCCGGCTCGAGCAGTATCGGCATGGATGGGGAATCATGCTTGATGATGTCGCGGCGGGGGTCTATGCCAATGTCGCGGCGAGGTTCGTGCTGCTCCTCTTCCGATGAGAAGCATCATCATAACGATCGGCGATGAGCTTTTGATCGGTCAGGTCATGAACACCAATGCCTCGTTCATCGCAGAAAAACTCACCGCCGCGGGTGTCGAGGTTTGCCGCATGCTCACCGTGTCGGACGATGAGCCGGAGATCGTGAAAGCGTTCGAGGAGGCGCTTCCCCGGTACGACCTTACCATTGCCACCGGCGGCCTGGGGCCGACGCATGACGATGTCACGAAGAAGGCGGTGTGCCGGTTTTTCGGTGTTGATCTCGTCCCGAGCCCGGAAGTTCGAAGGACGATCGAGGAATTCCTGCTCCAGCGGAATATTCCCTGGTCGCAGGCGGCGGAAGAGCAAACTCTGGTGCCCCGCGGAGCGGTGATCATCCCAAACCGCCGGGGTACGGCGCCCGGCGAACTCATCGAGCGGGATCATCGCCATCTCGTCGTCCTGCCCGGCGTTCCCCACGAGATGGAAGGCATGGTGGAAGAGTTCGTTGTCCCGTTTGTGAAGGAGAGGTCTTCGGGGCAGGTGATTCTCAATCGAACGCTGAAAACAACAGGCATTTCCGAGTCCGCGCTCGCGGAGCGGATCGGCGCGATCGATCAGCTCCTCGCGCGGGGAGAACGGCTCGCGTTTCTTCCGTCCGCATCCGGCGTTCGCATGCGCATCTCGGTAACAAACAGCGACCGGGCCGCTGCCGAACGGAGAATCAGCGAGATCGAATCCGTCATCCGTGCCCGCGTGGGGAAATATATCTACGGGGCCGACCAGGAGGAGCTGGAACAAGTGGTGGGCGCCATACTGCGGGAGCGAGGACTGAGAATTGCCGTGGCAGAATCGTGCACCGGAGGTTTAATCGCCGACAAGATCACGAATGTGCCGGGAAGCTCAGACTATTTCGAGCGCGGGGTCGTCGCCTACAGCAACGCCTCCAAAATTGACCTTCTCCACGTGCCATCCCGGCTGATCAATCAGCACGGGGCGGTCAGCCAGGAGGTTGCCGAGGCGATGGCAACCGGCATTCGGACCGTTTCCGGCACCGACATCGGGCTCTCCACAACCGGAATCGCCGGGCCGGCGGGCGGTACGGAGGAAAAACCGGTGGGTCTGGTCTGGATCGGCTATTCCGACGTTTCACGGACAATTGCCGTCAAGTTTCAGTTCGGCCGTGAACGCCTTATAATTAAACAACGGGCCGCGCAAGCCTCTCTGGAGATGGTCAGAAGAAGGCTCCTCAAGATCAGGTAGAATGGCGTCCGTTCGCACGTTCATCGCCTTCAACACACCCGAGGCTATCCGTCAATCGATCACGGCGTTACAATCGGAGCTACGGAAGTCCGGTGCTGATGTCCGCTGGGAGACGCCCGATACGTTTCACGTCACGATCAAGTTTCTCGGAAATGTGGATGAATCGCAACTCCCGGGGCTCACCCGGCAGATTCAATCGGCGTGCGAAAATTATCGATCCTTCGAGGTTTGGTACCGGGGGGCGGGGGGCTTCCCGGATCTGAAGCATCCGCGCGTGATCTGGCTGGGGTGCGAAAACGAGGATGGAACGCTCGCCAAAATCAGAAGCTCGCTCGATGCCCTCTTGCTCCCGCACGGATTTGAGATTGAAGAGCGGCCCTTCCGCCCACACGTCACGCTCGGACGAATCAGGAGTCCGAAGGGCTTGCATTACTTGACTCCAAAGCTGGAAAACCTTACCTTTGAGCCACAGATGGGAACGATTCGCGAAGTTCTCGTCGTGAAGAGCGTGTTGCGGCCTCAGGGAGCGGCGTACACCGTCTTATCGTCAATTCAACTTCAATCATAACAGAATGGCCTCAACACGTATGGGACTGCGAGCCAAAGGAAAGGCCAAGATCGTGCTCTTCATCGACGACGAAACGCCGTGGCTGAACATGATCAAGACCGCCGTTGAAAACGCACCGTTCGACATCATGACTGCCGACAGCGGGGAAGCCGCCCTAAGGAAAATCAAGCGGAAAAAGCCGGATTTAATTCTCAGCGATGTGCGGATGCCCGCCATGAACGGGTTCGACCTCTTTGAAAAAATCCGGAGCGATCCCCGTTACAGGAATGTCCCTTATGTTTTCATGTCCTCCATCGATGATTTTGACGCACGTCGAACCGCAAAGGAAATCGGTGCGGATGATTACGTGGAGAAACCGATCGACACCGAGCAGGTCGAGTCTATTGTCCTGAAGCTGTTGACGCGGTTCAAGGACAACAAGTCGTAAGAATTAAGTCACGTGCCTCGACCATTCACTCATCGTTAAGGAGGGTATCATGGCGGAAGAAATGACACAACGAGAATCGCGCATGCAAGCGCTCCGGATTGCGATCGAGCAGATCGAGAAGCAGCACGGTAAGGGAGCGATCATGAAGCTCGACGGGGGGCCGATCGCCAAAATCGAGGCAATTTCGACCGGCTCGATCTCCCTCGACGGCGCGACCGGCATCGGCGGCATCCCGCGGGGCCGTGTCATCGAGGTGTTCGGCCCGGAGGCGTCGGGTAAGACGACGCTCTGCCTGCATGTTATCGCAGAAGCGCAGCGGAAGAGCGGCATCGCGGCGTTTATCGACACCGAACATGCACTCGATATCGCTTACGCAAAGAGACTCGGCGTCGACGTCAACAACTTGCTGCTCTCGCAGCCCGAGTACGGCGAACAGGCGCTGGAGATCGTGGAGACACTTGTAAGAAGCGGGGCGCTCGATGTCATCGTGATCGATTCCGTCGCCGCTCTCACTCCCCGCGCCGAAATTGAAGGCGAGATGGGCGATCCGACGATGGGAGTGCAGGCGCGGCTCATGTCGCAGGCGCTTCGGAAGCTTACGGCGGCAATCAGCAAATCGAAAACATCGGTGATCTTCACCAACCAGCTGAGACAAAAAATCGGCATCATGTTCGGGAATCCGGAAACAACAACCGGAGGCAACGCACTGAAGTTTTATGCCTCGCTCCGGCTCGACGTCCGTCGCATCGAAGCAATCAAGGACGGACAGAACATTGTCGGGAATCGGGTAAAGGTCAAGGTTGTGAAGAATAAGGTCGCCCCGCCCTTCAAAGAGGCTCAATTTGATATTCTGTATAACGAGGGGATCTCAAAGCTCGGCGATCTGATCGATATTGCGGTCGACCATAACGTGATCTCCAAGAGCGGTTCGTGGTTCGGCTATGGAAGCGAACGGATCGGCCAGGGGCGCGACGCTGTCAAGAAGTTCCTGCTCGACAACGAGAGGATGGCGAAAGAGATCGATCTCGTGATGCGCAAGAAACTGGGCTTGATCGAGGAGGACGCTCAGCCAAAGCATGTCAAGCCGGAACCCGCGGCCCCCAGGCACGAAATCGCGTTGAAAAAGCCGGCGAGGGTCTGACCCGCCGGGATCGGACCCTGCGTCATGCTCGTTACAAAGATCGAATGGCAGAAACGGGATCCTCACCGCGTGAACCTGTTCATCGACGGTGAGTTTGCCTTCGGCCTCCAGGACGAGGTTCTGCTCCGCAGCGGGATCCGCAAGGGAGATCAGCTCTCGGAGGAAGAACTGGAAACAATGCAGGCCTCCGGGGAATTTGCGCTTGCCAAACGACAAGCCCTGAGGATTCTCGCCCGCCGCCTCAGGAGCGAAGCCGAAATCAGGACACACCTTCTCGAAAAAGAGTTCCATCCACGAACCGTCGACCGCGTCATTCTCAAACTCCGGGAGCTGCGCCTGGTGGACGACCTGCGCTTCGCGCGCGCGTGCGTCCACGACATGCGGCTGCGGAGAGCCCTGGGCCGCATCGCACTCGAGCGTCAGCTTCGATTAAAGGGCGTTCCGCGATCGACGATCATGGAGGTGCTTGGCGAAGTCGGAGGACGGGAAGACGATGCTGCAATCGCGCTCCAGGCGGTAACCAAGCTTCTGAAACGCTATAGCACATCCCGAAAGAAGCTTTTGCCCGAGCAGCAGCGCGCACGGGCGATTCAGTTCCTTGCACGGCGGGGCTTCGACGGCGAGACGATCTCCCGGGTGATAACGAGAGCGACGCGGGAGGACCGTTCGTGAGGCGGGGGAGGAACAACGGCGCGCATCATTTTTGATATCGAAACACTCGGCCTGCCGATCGAATCGTTCGACGAAGCGCGCCGGGCCTACCTGTTGAAGTCAGCGGAGACACAACACGCGAGGGAAACCGAGGTCCAGAAGCTGAGCCTCAGTCCGCTGACGGCCCAGATCGTCGCGATCGGCATGCTGAATCCCGACACCATGGCGGGGAAAGTTCTGTACCAATCGGCAAAACAAGAGCAGTCCGGGCCTGACGAGCGCAACATCGAGTACCACGCCGGCACTGAAGAGCAGATCGTGCGCCAATTCTGGGATGACGTGAGGCACTACGATCAGTTTATCACTTTTAATGGCCGGAGCTTCGACTGTCCGTTTCTGATGATTCGGTCTGCCATGCTGTCGATTCCGCCTACGCGCAGTCTCATGCCCTACCGGTACGACTCATCGACTCACTGCGATTTACTCGATCAGTTGACATTTTACGGGGCCGTCCGCCGCTTCAATCTCGATTTCTACTGCAAGTCGTTCGGGATCAAGAGCCCGAAAAGCGAAGGCGTCTCCGGCCTCGACATCGGTCCGATGTTTCGTGAAGGCAAGTTCAAGGAGATCGCACAGTACTGCGCAGGCGATGTGATCGCCACGGCGGAGCTGTTCAGGAAGTGGGATGCGTTCATTAATATCAAAGCCTAGCTCCTGGCGATGACCGGGCAGATCCGCTCCGCCGGCGCTTCCTCTCCCCGGCTTGACGAAACAGATTTCCTGGTAGTCGACGTCGAGACAACAGGACTGTCCGCCGAAGGCGGGGATCGCGTCTGCGAACTCGGGGCTGTCAAGCTGCGGGGCGGCGCCGTCATCGCCACGCTCGGAACATTGATCGATCCCTGCCGGCCTATCTCAAACGGAGCGTACGCCGTCAATCACATCTCCCCCGAGATGCTTCGGGACGCGCCGGTCTTCACCGGTGTGGCCGAGCGGTTGTGGGGCATGATGCAGGACTCGATTCTTGTGGCCTACAACGCCCCCTTCGATCTCTCCTTTCTTGCCGTCGAATTCCGTCTCCTTGGCTATCCGCCCATCCTCAATCCCGTAGTCGATGCTTTGGCGATTGCCCGCCGTCTGCTTCCAGGGCTCGAACGATACCCTCAGGGAAATGTGGCACGAATCCTCGGAATCGGGGGCTCGGTGCAACACCGCGCGCTCGAGGATGCGATGGTCACCGCGAAGATCTTCACGGTTTTTTCATCGATCCTCAAGGCGTACGATTGCACGGCCGTCTCTGATCTGAACCGCAGGGATCTACTTCAGGTGCTCTACAACCGGAGAATGAGCATCCTGACCGATGCCCTGTCGAGCGCACGCGATGTCTGGATCAAGTACCTCTCCCCTTCCAACGGGGAGATTTCGGACCGGATCGTCTCGCCCAAGGAACTCAGCGGGAAAAGCCCCGGCGCGGAGGCCCGCTATCTCATCGCCTATTGCCACACGGCAAAGGGCGAGAGAGATTTCAGGATCGACCGCATCCTCGATCTCCGGTTGATGGATTCCAAATCGGTGTGACCCCGCAGCGGGGGGCGGGAATCAGGAGACGGGATGAATCGGAAGGCGGATCACGAACGCAGTGCCCTCGCGGGCGTCATTACGGGCTTCCACGCTGCCGCGGTGACTCTCCACGATCCACTTGACAAGCGCCAGCCCCAATCCTGTTCCCCCTCCCATTGAGCTCTCCGATTGCCCGCTCCTGAACGGATCAAAGATATTCGGGAGGATTTCGGACGAAATGCCCTTGCCGGAGTTGAAAAATCTGAAGACGAGTTCATGTTCCTCCGCCGTGTAGCTCAGGCGAATTCTTCCCTTGGCAGGGGTAAACTTGATCGCATTGTCGAGAAGATTAAAGAGTATGTGGCGCATCTGGCCGGGGTCGGCCCGGATAGACACCGGGGGTCCCTTTCTCAGCACCATGCTGATTTTCTTCTCGCGCGTTAATATCTGCGATTCACGATAGAATTCCCTTAACAGGTCGTAGAAATTGATATCCGTTAGATCCAGTTTGAATGTGCCGGCCTGCATCCTGCTTAAACTAAGCAGCTCGTCGACGACCCTCGTGAGGTGGAGGACTTCATCGTACGTCTCGCTCAATGCCCTCCGCAGCGACTGGCTGGAGAGGTCGGGCCTCAGGGCGTTCTCGAGCTGACTCCTGAGGATTGTGAGGGGCGTGCGCAACTGATGGGAGGCCATCGATGAAAGACTCAGCGTTCGCTGAGCGCGCGCGCGAATCTTCTCCACAACCTCATTGATGTCCCGCGCCAGGTCATGCCTCCTCCGGGCCGGGTCTGTGCCCAGCCGTTGAAATCCTTCGGCGGAAGGGAGCCGCTCTTCGGAACCGGTATCGAATAGTCTCTCGATCCGGACGGCCGCCTGCCACAATACTTCTTCTGCCTTCGCGATCTCGCTGATATCGCGAGCGACCCCGATGAGGCCCAGGACCGTCCCTTTGCCGTCCCTGATCTGCGACGTGCTGAGAAAGACGGGAAAGTCCCTGCCGTCCTTCGTCCGGTTGAGCAGTTCCCCCGCCCAACCGCGCCGGCGGGAGTGTTCGAAGATCTGCCGTGAGAGCTCCGGCGATGTCGAGGGAGAACGAACGACATCCGGGAATTTCCCCAGGATTTCCTTCTCGGCGTAGCCGTACTTGTCAAGAAACGCCCGGTTGGCAAAGATGATCCGGTTTTCGAGATTCGTTATGCAGATCATCTCGGTGGTACTCTCCAGGGCCTGCGCAAGAAGCCGGATTTGTTTTTCAGTCTGCCTCTGCTGCGTAATATCGCGTCCGGTCGTCGAGGCTCCGCTGATCCAACCGGCCTCCTCTGTAATCGGCGAGACCGTGAGAGACAACATGATCCGCCGTCCGTCCTTATGCAGGCACTCTGTTTCGTAATGCTCCAGCGCCTCTCCGCGCTTGATCGTGTCGAGGATTTGCCGCAGATCATCGGGATGGTCCGCCGGAATCAGAGTCGAGATCGGGCGGCCGATCATGTCCTCGGCGGCATATCCGTACACGCGCTCAGCCCCCCGGTTCCAGCTCGTGATGATGCCCTCCGTGGTCTGACTGATGATGGCATCGTCCGAAGATTCGATGATCGCCGCAAATTTGATCAGCGCCTCCTGAGCCCGCTTGTGCACGGTCATGTCGACGATCGATACCAGAACCGTCGAATACGTTTCCTCACTCCCCGGCGGAACCGACCACTTCAGATAGATGTTGATCGTCTCCCCCCGGAAAGTCTTATTGACATCCTCGCTCTCGAAGACCGTCTTGCCCTGGGCGACCGCGGTCACCTCTTCTCTGAACACTTGATAGGATTCCCGGCTCAAGACTCTCTGCAGTCCCTCCAGGAAGTCCGATTTGCTTCGGGCTTCATAGAGACGAAGGGTCGCCTGGTTCACGTCGACCACTTTCACCTTCGCGGCACATTCCGCCACCGCCTCCGGGTGCGTTCTGAAATGCAGGGCAACGTCCGAAACCCCCTTCGCGCGCAATCCGTCGACGAACTTCTTGACCTCCGAGAAGTCTTCTTCCCAGAGCGAGATGGGTGAGTTTTCGAAGAATCCCCGGTATCGCTCCCTGCTCTGAAAGAGCGTCTCCTCCGCCTGGATCCGTTCCCCGATCTCGTGAGCGAGAGCGTCATTCACCCCCGCCAGTTCGGCGGTTCGTTCGCGAACGCGTTGTTCAAGCTCGTCGTTGAGCTTCCGGACTTCCTCTTCCGCCTGCCAGCGTTCGGTGATGTCCTGAGACGTGCCTGCCATGCGCTCGGGGATGCCGGCATCGGATTTGATCACCTTCCCCTCCCCATGGACGATGCGGACGATGCCGTCGGGACGAACGATGCGGTGGTCGAACGCAAACGGCTCTCCGGTCCTTTCCGATTGCTCGACACGGGCCTTCACTCTCGCCCGGTCGTCGGGATGGACAGCCGTCAGGAAGCTTTCGTATGTCCCCTCGAACCCCTTCCGGTTCACTCCGTAGATATCATAGAGCTCGTCGGACCACGTGATCCGGTTTTCAACGATATTCCACTCCCAGCTCCCGATATGGGCCTGCTCCTGCGCCTCGGTCAGCATTCTGTTGACCTCGCTCAGCTGCACCGTTCGCAGGCGGACCCGGTCCTCGAGCTCATCCCGGGCCGTTTGAAGGGATTCAATCGCCTCGCGGCGCTCGGCGCCTGCAGCAGCCAGGCAGAGAGTCGTCAGAGCTACGACCCCCATGAACATTTGCAGCGCCAAGAGGCGCTCGTCAATCGTATGGCCCTTGAAGGGCCCTGATCCCAATGACTCAAACCAGATCGCAACGATCGAGAGAACAAACGTCGAGGTCGTGGCTCCCTTCTGTCCGAACCGCAAGGCTGCCCAGATCAGGACGGGAAAGATATAGTAGGGTCTGATGTATCGTGCCAGAGCGGGCTGGAACCAATCGCCGAAATTTATCATCGCTACCGCGGCCAGAACGACGACGAGGATTGCAGCTTCGAGTTTTCGCAAAAACGAATGACCCTGGGGCGGCGTGCGAAGCCACGCGGTGATCAACGGACAAACGACAAGCGCTCCGATCGCATCGCCGATCCACCAGGTCATCCAGGTGTAGCCGAAACCTCCCGAATCAATTTTCCCGGCGATCCACAGGCTTGACACGCCGATGCTGGGACTGACGGCGGTGCTGAAGAGCACGCACAGGATCACAAAACCGAGAACATCCCGCACCCGTTCGAGCCCTACATGAAACCCGCCCCGGCGGAACAGGTAAACCGCAACAACCGCTTCCAGCATGTTGCCGATTCCGATCGAGAGCGCAACCGGGATCGGCGCGCCCACCGTGGCATTTGCCAGGAATGCGCCGAGCAGCACACCCGGCCACAGCCGGTATCCGAAGATCAGAAGGGCAGCAATGGATATTCCCGTGGGGGGCCAGACGAGCGTGGCAAATCCGGAGACCGCATTGATCGCTAATCCCAGTCGCGCCGCCCCGAAATAGACGGCAGCGAGAATTACAATCTCCACCGCTTGCCGGGCGCGGGAGGGCGTTTCAGTTCGCGGGGACATTGATATGGGGGGGAAAGGGGCCGGGGGCTTCACCCCGCCGGTTCGAGTCAACGATCGATGAGGATGAACCCTTCCCCATGCATCGTGTGGATGAGCTTTCTTGAAAAGCCTTTATCGAGGGCATTGCGCAGGTAGCTGATGTACACATCGACGATGTTCGTACCGGTTTCGAACTTGTACCCCCAAATCTGCTCAATCAGCCGTTTACGCGTGAGGATTTGGTTCTTATTTCGAAGAAGAAATTCCAGGAGTGAAAACTCCTTTTCACTCAGCGGAATCTTTTCGCCCGCGCGCTCCACGGTCCGCCGTACGACATCCATCGTGAGATCGGCTGCCTGCAGAACGGCTGTCCGGGAGAAACCGGAGCGCCGGAGAACGGCTTCGATACGCGCGACCAGCTCGCCGGAGTCGAACGGCTTTGCGAGGTAATCGTCGGCCCCGGTCCTCAGGCCTTCGATGCGGTGCTCGACCCCCTCCAATGCGGTCAGAATAAGCACGGGAGTCGCATACGACGCAGCGCGGAGATCACGCAATACCTCCAGACCCGACTTCTTCGGCAGATTGAGGTCGAGCACGATTATATCATATCCCCCTCGTCTCGCCCGCGCCTCTGCATCGATGCCATCCCCCGCGATCTCGACGAAATTGCCGGCCCGTTCGAGCTGTTCCTTGATTGATCGCGCCAGCTTCTTCTCGTCTTCGACGAGCAGGATGCGAATCATCGGCTTTCCATCTACCAATTCCCGACGCATGAGATTCGTCCGGTCATGGTGATCCAAAAGGGTGGCACTGCCACCGATCGAAGGGTCAGCGCCCGCTTGAAGGGCCATGTGCCCCGACCGCTGAGGCAAGCCCTGTTGCGCGGATCTGAAGCAACGAATGAGACAGGATCCCCTCGACGAAATGCCACGCCCCCGAAAGTCACGGAAATATAGGGAGCCTTGGGGTCATTGTCAATTTGAAATCCTTTTCCGGGATGCTCCCGGCCGCAAATGGGGCCGGAGCGATGGATATTCAACCGCCCGGGGGTAGCAAAGGGAAGGGTTTCTAAGAAAATTCTAATGAACATTAGCGCATTTTAACTTGCTAATTGCCAGGTTTGAGATTACCTTGAAATGGTGGATTAGTGGAGGCTGTACATGGGGTGATGGGAGGGTGAAGCATAGGTCGCCCTCCTTTTTTTTGCCCCCAAAGCTCCCGCTCTCGATCCAGGGAAGTGCGGGGTTTTTTATTTAATACCCCCCGCGAAACTTCTCCCTGAGATCGAGAATATGCAGCGCGATAGCGTTACGAACTTCCGCTGCCTCCCTCGTAAGATCGAAGAACACCTCACCCTCAACGATGCGCCGCTGCCTCATCTCACGGAGAGCGGCAATCGAGCAATTCGCCGCTGCGAGCCCGCGCTTGCAGTAGGCGATGTTGCCGCCCAGCTCTTCCAGATCGTCGCCGATCGACGTACCCCCTGCGATCTTTGCCGGAGCAATCATCGCGCTCGAAACAAAATCGACCACTGCCGAAGCGAGGCGTGCATGTTCGGGAAGCGAGTCGACGAGACGCAGTGCGCGCAGCGCGAACGATTGCGCGAGCAAATAGACGGGAATCCCCGCACAATCCCCTACACAGAACGGCTCATTTTCTCCGAAGCCCACGGAGGCCTTCCACTCCTCCCCCTCATCGAGCTCTTCATCCTCACGATCCGGTGCAGCGCCCCACACGGGGCCCGGCATCCATCCCCATCCTATCGCACGCGCAATGGAATGAGCTCGGAAGATGAGGTCCATACACCGCTCGACCTTCCTGTCCTGCTCGCGCATGAACTCCTCCCACCGAAACTCATCCCATATTTCCTTTTCGTCCATCAAGCGGCCTCTGTTGGCTGAAAACGTGGGTCGTATTTTACGACTGTCCGGGCGCGCGTTGAAGGAGTCTGCGGCGGACAAGCACCGCGGCGCCGAGCTTCAGCATATCCCAGAAAGAAAAAATCAGGAAGCCGTTCCGGAAGGCATCGGCGAAGTCATGGTCGTAGAAGACAAACAACTGAAGCGTGCCGAGGCTGAAGATTGTCAGGAGGCCGACCGTCATCGAGATTGCCGTCCAAAGAATGCTTCGATTTCGCTGAACGAGGTAGCCGACGACGAAGGCGGCGATGGGAAAACCGATGAGATAACCGCCCGTCGGCCCTGCCAGCTTTGCGAGGCCGTATCCCCAGTGGGAAAACACCGGGAGCCCCGCGGCGCCGGCGGCAAGATACATGAGCTGGCTTAGCGCGCCATTTCGTTTCCCGAGAAGGGCCCCCGCGAGCAGGACAAAAAACGTTTGAAGGGTGTAGGGAACCGGCTGATGGGGTATTTCAATCTGAGCGCCGACTGCGGTCGCCCCTGCGAACGCAAGCATCCACAGCGTTTGGGCCAGAGCGGATTGTTCTTCGAGAACCGATGACCGGATCGACGCAGCCTGAAGCATTTCCATAGGAGCTCCTAGATGATGTGATTGTGTAACCAGCCGACCGTCAATTCGATCACGCTGTCCAGAGTTCGGAATTGGTCCTCGTCCCTGGATGACGCTTTAAAAAGATGCCCGGCCTTCGCGATCGGTTCATACTCAGTCGTCGATTTGGGTGCGCGCATATACAGCATTTCCGCCTCTCTGATCGGAACCGAAACGTCCGCTTCACCGTGGAGCAGAAGCCACGGCACGCCGACCCTTCCAGCGGCATCTGCGATGCTCAGTTCACGCGGGTGCTGCTCCAGATCGTTGAGCAGATTGATACCTAATCGAAGCGGACCGGCAGCGGTATCCCGGGACAGCGGGAGATAACCGAGCTTTCTCCACGTCAGTTTCTGATGCTGCGTCCACCGGTCGAATGTCGACACTGCCGACCATGTGACAAGCCCGCCGACCCTTCGGTCGATCGCCGCGCGGATGATTGCCACTCCGCCGCCCCGCGAATGCCCCAGAATGACGATCTTGCCGGCATCGAGAATCCCCGGCCCGATCTTTCCGTCTGCTACGGCATCAATAACGGCCCCGAGATCCGCGATTTCCCGTGAAATCGTATTCGCCTCGAAGCGGTCGAATCTCGTGATCCGGTCTTCATCGTCTTCGACGCCGTTCTGCGAAAAATTGAACGTTATGGCGCCGAATCCCTTTTCGGCGAACTGTTCGCCAGCATGCGGAAAGAAGCCCCAATCCTTGAACGCCATGAAACTGTGGCAGATGATCAGAACCGGCTTCTTCCGAACGGCGCCGTTCTGGAACCGGAGGTCGCCGTGCAGGGGTTCGTGGGAAAGGTTCGTGAGTGTGAACGGCTCGCGAACGAGGAGAGTCTCGACCATCTTTGATCAAAATACGAAATCGGCACCCCCTTGTCAAGGTACTCTTGGCGGGCCGGGCCACCCCCCGCGTGCCTGAAAATGAAGCAATTTTAATGGTAAAAGGGCTTGAGATTACATCAGGCATTTGCTATATTTAAGAAGCGGTAACCGGGAAATTCCATCGCGACGGGGACTCAGCCCCCTTGGACTGCGCGCACTCACTCCGAAAATCGTCAACTCTATTGATGTCCGGACCTGCTCCGGGTCGGCAACTCGAAAGAAACAAAACTTCTGATCAAATTCTGTAAGGGTAGATCGGTATGAAACGCATTGTTGCGCTTTTTGCGGCTCTGATGGTGCTGAGCCATTTCGCTTCGGCGCAGGTGACGCCGTGGCAGTGGGTTAATCCCCTCCCCCAGGGAAATCTCCTGAACAGCATCTGGGCGTTCAGCACCGACACGGCGGTTTCCGTCGGCGAACTGGGAACTATATTAAAAACGTCGAACGGCGGCATGACCTGGAGCGTGCAGTTCAACGCTGCGGGGATTACCGACCAGTTGTTCGCAGTGCAGTTCGCCACGAGCACCATCGGGTGGGCGGCGGGGGGATCCGGGAGGATTTTGAAAACGACGGACGGAGGGATCACCTGGGACATCCAGAACCCGCTCGTACCGAATGACCTCTACTCGATTGATTTTGTATCGCCGACCACAGGATGGACATGCGGATTCCAGGGTGCGATTCTCAAAACAACCAATGGCGGTTTGAACTGGACCCCGCAGAACAGCACCTCAACTTCCACGCTCTATTCCCTCTACTTTTTAACACCGACCACCGGATGGGCCGTGGGAGTCGGGGGTACAATATTGAAAACGACCGACGCCGGAACTACCTGGGCGCAGGAAACAAGCGGAACAACCCAGCCGCTGTTCTCAGTCTACTTTACTTCCCCCTCGGTCGGTTTTGCCGTGGGGGCGTTTGGATTGATGTTCAAGACGAGCAATGGAGGAGCGACCTGGATACCGCTGACGAGCGGCACGAATCTCAGTTTGTTCGGACTCCAGTTCGCGTCGTCGTTGAATGGCTGGGTCATCGGAGAATACGGGACGATCATCAAGACCACGAATGGGGGGGTCTCCTGGTTCGCCCAGGCCGGCCAGACTTTCAACGACCTGTTCGGCGTGCGATTTATCTCAACCACAACCGGCTGGGCGGTGGGAGATTTCGGGACGATGATCAAGACGACTGACGGGGGCACAACCTGGACCCCCCAGTCGAACGGAATCAAGAACACCATCGCTGCGATCTCTTTTCCCAGCGTCAGCGTCGGTTACACGGCCGGGGATATCGGGACGATCGCAAGTACGACCGATGGCGGACGGACTTGGACCCAGCTGAACAGCGGATCGTTCCGACCCTTGTGGGGCGTCGACTTCATCAGCACCACAACCGGCTGGGTGGTGGGCGACAGCGCAACCATTCTCAGGACCACAAATAGCGGATTCTCATGGTCGGTGCAGCACAGCCACACTGATCCAAGCCTGTACTCTGTCTCTATGATAAATTCCACTACCGGATGGACCGTGGGAGATTTTGGGACAATTCTCGCAACCAGCAACGCCGGGATCACCTGGACGCCGCAAGTTGCCAACACGACGCAATCGCTTCTCCGTGTTAAGTTCGCGGATGCGACGACCGGCTGGACGGTCGGCTACGGCGGAACGATTTTCAAGACAACCAACGGAGGCACCACATGGACGCCTCAAACCAGCGGAACCACACAGCCGCTCTATTCCCTGGAGGTGATCAGCCCCTCCACCGCCTACGCGGGAGGCGACTTCGGTACGCTGGTCCATACGACCGACGGCGGGGCGACATGGACCACCCAGACAACGAATACGGACGCGACTCTTTATGGCCTCTCGTTCTATTCGCCGTCCGTAGGGTTCGCCGCCGGAGACGTCGGTACAATTCTGTACACGGCCGACGGGGGTGCAACCTGGACGCTGCCCTACAGTCCGACAGTGAATCCGCTCTTCGAAGCTCAGGTCGTAAAATCCGGAACGGGAGGAGTCGTATTCGCGGCGGGAACCGGGGGAACGATCATCTGTGCCGCCATCTCCCCTCTTCCGATCCGGTCCTGGACCGGTGCATTCGATTCGTTGTGGACAAGCCCCGGAAACTGGAGTCCGGCAGGAACCCCCATCAAGGGTGACAGCGTCGTCATCCCTTTGACCGCGAACAATCCGGTCCTTCGTGCTGTGGTACAGGAAATCAACCTGGGGGGTTTGTCGATTGCCGCGGGTGCGAATCTGACCATCGGCGCGGGATTGTCACAGCTCATCGTCAAGGGAAGCATCAGCATATTCGGCACGCTCAACATCGAAGCCAATGCTTCGCCAAAAATCACCGTGGGGGGTAACTTCTCCACCGTCGTCGGCGGTGCGTTCAATCCGGGAAATTCAACAATTGTCTTCACGGGCCCCGGACAGATCAAAGGCACGTTCAACGACATCGTCCTGAAAGAAAATGCGGTCGTGCAGACGGGCGGCAATGTCACCGTGAGAGACAACATCACCCTGCTTTCAAATCTTCTTCAGCGGCAGGGCGATACGCTCACAATATTGAACTCCAGTCCGGGTTCGTTTCAAGGTCCGGCATTCGTCACCGGCGGAACGGTGAAGAGAGCGCTGCGGACCGGATCGGTCGACCAGTACCGTTTCGAGAGCCCGGCCACATTTTTGCGCTTTTACGGCGTCGGAACTCTTCCGGATACAGTCCTGATGACGACCTTTCCCAACGTCTTTCCCCCCGGCCTGCCCGACTCACTGTTCGTGAAGCGATACTACACGATCACCGCGCTTGGCGGCAGCAATTATCAGGCTAGCCTCTCTCTGCGTTACGACAGCGTCGAATCTGCGATCCCAGTCAACGAATTGTCCCTCTTTCGCGACTCAAGCGGCGTGATTTTTAATATGGGAAGCTCGGACTATCTCGACAGCGACGTCGTGGCAATTTCTCTCGACTCCGTCAGGAGTTTCTCCAAATGGTACCTCGGGAGATCCGATTACTTTCCGGTGCACCCGTTCGCATTTCTGGATACACTGGTCCTGACCGATCAGGGCAGCCTGACCGGAAAGCTTGTCCTCGGGGCCCAGGCGGGTGCAAGCGACGGAATCGATCCCGCTTTCGGGGAAACAGAGCTGGCCGCGAGGCCCCCGGCGGGAACCTTTGACGTACGGTGGGTGATTCCGCCTACGCGGGGGACGAGCACCGACGTCCGGAACCTCCTCGCTCCTCCACAGCAGCGAGTGTACACATTCACGATCCAGCCCGGCGCTGGCGGTTATCCGTTCACCTTACAATGGAACAAGGCGGGCTTCTGTACGGGCACGTTTCTCCTGCAGGACCAAGGATCGCAGGGGGGCCTGTTCTCGGTGAGTATGAAAGCGCAGAATTCGTTCGTTGTAACGAACTCCTCGGTCGGCTCGCTTCAGATCGTCCATCTTCCCCCGGTCTACTATTCGTTCAACCGGTCCTGGAACATGGTGTCGCTGCCGCTCACGGCAACGAACGGCTCAAAGCGGAGCCAGCTGTTCCCGACTGCCATCTCACCGCTGTTCGGCTATAACGGCGGCTACTATATCAGCGACACGATGCGGAACGGGTTCGGGTACTGGTTGAGATTATCGACGGCCCAGACCCTCGGCTTCGACGGGTTGTCTCGGTCCCGCGACACGATCAACGTCGCAGACGGTTGGAACATGATCGGATCGATCTCCTCCTCCGTTGCAAAAACAAGCATCGTACAGATTCCCCCGGGCATTGTCGGCTCAAACTATTTTGGGTTCTCGAGCTCCTACATCGTTGCCGACTCGATCACGCCGGCACGGGGTTACTGGGTCAAAGTGCACGGTGCGGGAAAGCTCGTCCTCTCCTCCACGGGAGCGGCGAACAAGCAGATTGCGGAGAATCCGCCGGCGGACGAGCTGTCCAAACTCAACCTCATTGGGGTTGAAGATCAGCGGGGCGATCATCAGGCGCTGTACTTCGGTTCCCCGGGGGTGTCACCGGAGATCGCATCCTGGTACGACCTGCCTCCGACTCCTCCCGATCGATTGTTCGACGCCCGCTTCCAGTCGGGGAGCATGGTTCAGTCTATCGCCGACACAGGCGGAGAGTTCGCCGTCCGCGTCCAGTCCGACGCTTTTCCGATCAGGCTTTCGTGGAACCTCCGGCAGAGCACAGTACACTCGGTCGCGTTTTTCGACGCTCGATCGGGAGCGCAATTGTCTCAGGTGCTGACCGATCGGGAGGGCACCATCCTGATTAATGCGCCGTTCGCAGGTGTCATCGGGGTACGCGTGGGGACGTCGGGAGCGTTACCCCGGCAATTCGCGCTCCGCCAGAATTACCCGAATCCATTCAATCCGACGACATCGATTCGGTTTGACTTGCCCGTCGACGCGACGATTTCCCTCAAGGTCTACGATCTCGTTGGCAGGGAAGTGGCCGTGCTTTCGGATAATGAAAAATATCCGGCAGGGTCTCACGTCCTCCGGTTGAACGGAGGTGGATTCAGCTCCGGCGTTTATTTCTACCGCCTTTCCGCGCATGGCGCCGACAAGCGGGAATTTCAACAGGTCAAGAAGCTCGTGATGTTGAAGTAATCCGCGCCCGGCGGGATGACCCCACGAGTTCGGGATATTCTGCTGATTCTTGTTTTCAGCGTCGTGTTGCTTCTCGTGCTCGAAATGCTGACACGTTTGGTCCTGCCTCAGGATTATCGGACGACTTCGTTGAATGGGCTCCCCACAGCTAAGGACGACAGCGTACTCGGCCACCTCAACCAACCCGGTACTCATGTCAGGCTGGACGCTCCCGAATTCTCCGTCGAGTATATTGTCGGCGATGAAGGTTTCCGGGACGAGGTGACTCATTCCCACCCCAAACCGGATAGTGTACTTCGTATTTTGCTGTTGGGGGATTCCTTCACCTGGGGCGCGGGTGTGGCGTACGAGGGAATCTGGCCTGTCGTGTTCGAGCACAGATGTCTGGCGGATGGGCTGTCCGTCGACGTCATCAAAGCCGGAGTGTCGGGTTACGATACCCGGCAGGAAGTGATCTACCTCGAAAGGCTCCTCCCGAAATACCGGCCAAACATCGTCATACTCGCCTTTCTTCCGAACGATCTTGTCACCAACCTCCCGATGAGCGGCAACGATTCGCTCGAAAGCCGGCAGGCCCTCAAACAGGATTCTCTTCTCGTCCGCAACCAGGGGGTCAAAGATTCACCGTTACACATCCTGACGCTGCTGAAGCGGCTGTTCATGTCAAACGATTTTCTCTACACGAAGCTCTATTTCAATACCGATCGATCCCAGTATTTCAGTGTCCCGATGGCCGATCGGCTGAAGGCCCAGATCATGATCACGAAAGCGCTCCTCGCGAGGGCGCTCACGTATTGCCGGTCGAACAACACCGCCTTCATCGCGTATTCCATCCCCCAGCAAATTCAGGTCCTGGTCAGGGCTCGCAATTATCACCCTCCCGGAATTGATGTCGAGTTCATCGATCAGGAATTCTCGGCATTTGCACGCGATAGCTCGTTCACCTGGATCCCGGCCCTGCCGGCGCTTGTTGAGCGGTATCAATCCGATGGCAAGGATCTTTTTTTTCGATTAAATGGCCACCTGAACAGGGAAGGAAATGCCGCGGTCGGGGACTATCTGTACTTGAAATTCAGGGAACTACGCAGGAATGAAATCAGGTAACGACGAAGCGCTCCGGTTAATCATATCGATCGAGCTTAAACCTTTCTCCGAGGTACAACCTCCTCGCCTCCGGGTCATTCGCCAGAAACTCCGCAGTGCCCGACTTGATGATTTTCCCCTCGAACATCAGGTAGGATCGGTCGGTGATTGAAAGTGTTTCGTGGACATTGTGATCGGTCACGAGAACGCCGATACCGCGGTTCTTCAAGTCGTGGACGATCCGCATGATGTCCTCGACCGCGATGGGGTCGATGCCGGCGAATGGCTCGTCCAGCAGAATAAACTTTGGGTCCGTCGCCAACGACCTCGCGATCTCCGTGCGTCGCCGCTCACCCCCCGACAGCATGTATCCCTTGCTTTTCGCGACCTGCGTGATTCCAAAATCTTCCATGAGCTGGCCGCAGCGCGCCCGCTGGTCCGCCCGGGGTAGCTTCATTAACTCGAGAACGGCCAGGATGTTTTCCTCGACCGTAAGCTTCCGGAAGACGGACGCCTCCTGCGACAGGTAGCCGATGCCCATCCTGGCGCGTTTATACATCGGTTCCTTCGTAATCTCCCGGTCGTCGAGATAGACCTTGCCTGCCGTCGGTCCGATCATACCCACGATCATGTAAAATGTCGTCGTCTTCCCGGCGCCGTTGGGTCCCAGCAAGCCGACGACTTCCCGCTGTTTCAGTTCCACGCTGACCGTGTCGACGACGAGACGCTTCTTGTACCGTTTGCATAGTCCCTCCGATCGGAGCGTTCTCACGCCCTCCGCGGAATCCAGCGCACCGGCAGCCGTTGTTTCAGTCTCGCGCATCAATCGGTCTGTGCTCGGCACCGGGCGTCCGTTCGGTTGGAATCAATTTGGAACTGCAATTCTCTTCGAGGGCCGGTTCTCACGCCAGCTAAATCCGGGCAGATTGTACTCGCTTTCCCGCCGCCTGATCATCTTCTCCGGGTAGTACTCCCCTTCCGGTCCGGCGATCACCTTCAACTTATCGATCCGGCCGTTCGCAAACACAATCGTGACATGATCTCCGGAGGCTTTGTTCAGGCCGTTCGGTTTGCTTCCGTCGAAGAGATAATACAAGCTCGTGGCGGTCTTGTCCACATCGATACGCTGAATCTTATTGTCGACAAACCGCATGGTAATCTCCTGCCCGGTCATTTGATCGAAACGGGTGGGGTACTGCGAGTCTCCGCGCGAAATCGCGTACGCGTTTCCCCGGACATAGACCGTCCCAAGCTTCCGGTTCCGGAGCTTGATGAAGATCGAATCGCCGGAGACCTGATTCTCCTGCGCCCCCTCGCCGGTGTACCAGAGAAACGGCGACCGCCGGAGGATGATGCTGTCGGCCTGCGTATACAATGTGCTCGCGCCCGCCTCCGCGGCGATCACGCCGCGGACGATTCTCACGCTGTCCCTGGCAACGAGCTGACCGAGCGAGTCCTGGTAGGATTCCATGACACCGCTCGTCACAGCCAGCGTATCGAATGCTCCGTTCGAGGCGGTGTCGACCTGAAGCAGCCTCGGGTGATCCGTCATCCGGCTGTACCCCTTCTGCTTGAAATCCTCAAAATGGTTCCCGAATATCGTCATTCGATTGCGGCGGCCGGTGATTGTCACGTTACCCCTTGCATCGGCTGACTGCTCCCGGCGGTCGTAGATCAGTTCGCGAGATTTGAGGATCGACTGCGTGTCGGAGACCGTCACATTTCCCCTGAAATAGACTCGCTTTTGTTTCACAAAGTATTTGCCGTAATCGGCATTGAGAGTCGTATTCCGGTCTTCAACGGTTACCCGCTCGAAGGCTTCTGCAACTCTATCGTTGCCGTAATACATCCCGTGGCTGCACACCATTCTCATACTGCTGTCCCTCACCTCCACCTCGCCCTCGAGCTGGACAGTATTCGCCGTCAGGTACTGCAGGGCGCGTCTGCATGTCACGACGACGGACCCCTGCGTGAGTTTGACGTTCCCGATCAGCTCGCGCACCCGTTCCCCGTTGATTTCGCGGCCGGTCAGGCTGTCGGCATGGTTGAGCACCACAACCTTCTCGTCTTCCTGCGGCCTGGCAACACTCGGGAAGCAGAGAAGAAATCCCAACCCGATCGCAGCCCCGCGAAGATGATTCCGGCGCAGCCAATCCGCCTCAACCATTCGCTTTTGACTGCCCGGTCACTTTGAAAATCGTGTAATGTTTTAACCCCTGGTCGGATTCCAGCCCGCGCCCCTCGATATGCTCGGTGGGAGAAAGGATATCGACGAAAGCGGGGGTCGTGACCCGTTGAGCGGCATTGCTCCAGTACAGATCCTCGGTTTTCAGGGTCGTGCCGCTGTCGGAAACAACGACAACGTTTTCATGGGCCTCGAAGTCGTGGGTTAAATCGTTCACTCTCCCCTTTTTCGCCGTCAAGACGGAGGTGTGACGCTCGTTCTGATCATAAAAGTCAACAATAATCGTGGAGTCGAGGATCGTAAATCGCTGGTCGTTGAACATCGCGATATGACCCGCATGGAGGATCGCGGTCGTCTTCCCGGAGTCAGTGAACGTAATCGTTGCGTTCCAGCTTTCCTGCGAGGGAGTGCCAAGCCCCGAGCCAACGGCGGAAACGGAGGGCCGTACCTTCTCCTCCGAGCACGAAGAGAGCATCCACCAAAGCCCGGGGAGCAGAAAGAGGGGAAGCAAATCTTTCAGCTTTGGCATCGATTACGGAGTCTCTCCTCCCAATCCGGCTTTTACCAGCTCATGCAGGTGAACCATTCCCACGGGCCGATGTTCCCCGTCTACGACGATGAGCTGGGAAATATTGTGCGCCTCCATTTCCTGGAGGGCGAGCGCGGCGAGGACGTTTTCCGGAATTGTTTTCGGATGTTTTGTCATCACCATCTCGGCGGTGATGTGTGTGAAATCGGTTGTCTTCTGGAGGAATCGGCGAAGGTCTCCGTCGGTGATAATGCCGATCAGCTTCCCGCCGCCGTCGACCACGCAGGTGGCGCCGAGGCGCTTCGACGTCATCTCGATGATGGCATCGCGGATCGGGATATCCCGTTTCACTCGGGGGACGGCGCCATCTTTCACCATCAATTCTTCTATCTTGAGAAGCAGCCGGCGGCCGACGCTCCCCCCGGGATGGTAGAGCGCGAAGTCTTCCACCGTAAAATTCCGTAGCTGAAGCAGCGCCATCGCCAGGGCATCCCCGAACACCAGTGCTGCGGTACTCGAGGATGTGGGGGCAAGGTCATACGGGCATGCCTCCTCTTTGACCCCGGCATCGAGGATCATGTCGGAGATCAGCGCCAGTTTCGAGTTTGGATTTCCGACCATGGCGATGATCGGCACGCCGATGCGCTTGAACATCGGGAGCAGGCTGTGGAGTTCCGCCGTGTCGCCGCTTTTGGAAATACAAATAACAACATCCTCCTTCCTGACCATGCCCAGATCCCCGTGCAGGGCGTCGGAGGGATGGAGAAAGAGCGCCGGCGTGCCGGTGGAATTAAAGGTTGCTACAATTTTCCGGGCCACATTCCCGGATTTCCCCATTCCCGTAACAACGACACGTCCCCGGCACGCAAACAAGACTTCGACCGCCTTCGCAAAGTTTTGATCGATGCGATCTTCGAGCGCGGCGACCGCTTCCGCCTCGATCCGGACTACCTCCTTGCCTTTCTTGATGATATCCGCGGACTTGGTCATTGTCTGGAAAAAAGTTTGAGTAAGCGTGCCGCTAATCCGCTGCTCTCTTTATGTTCGGGTTCGATAACGCCTTCGATGTGAACTTTCGTCTTGATCTTATTGTAGGTGAAGAAGGCATAGGTCAGATCGGCATCGGAGTATTTTGATAAATCGGAGAAGAGGCGCCGTGACTCGAGCGCGATCCTCGGTTCGCGAATGTCCTTGTGGAGCATAAGATCGTTGTAATAATTCGTTACCGGAATCAATCGATTGACCCCGGTCGATGAATCATAAACCCAGACGCGCCTGTCCACGGTGCAGAAGGCGAGAACCAGCCGGTCCGCAACCGACGTGACGGGATGCATGCTGACTTCCCTTACCGCCTCTCCGCATTGCGGGCATCGGCGGCCGGGAATCCACGTTGAATAGGTCCACCTCCTCACCTCTTCGAATTCCGATGGGATTTCTTCGGAATGGTGGCTGACAATTTCCACAGAAATCTGGCCGTCCAACACTTCCCGCATGGTCACGGATAGCGTGCCGGTCTTTGTCTCGATGGCGCCGTAGGCAAATACGGGCGCCAGCGGGTTGGATAAATCGGGTGTCAAGCCTTCGGGGCCAAGGATGATTTCCCCCTCCCCGCGCCTGCCCTTTCCAATCACCACCATGCCCCTGACCAGATCGTGATAGTGCCGGTAGCCGGGCCGATCGAGGGGAAGAATCCAATCCATCCACTCCCGTTCAAGAGGGGAGATGGGCCTCGGATAACCCCGATCATCAGAACCGTCGCCCACCTTCACCTCGTCGGATGTTTCAATGAACGTCACTTCTGCACCGATTAGATAAGATTTTTTGCTTTTAATATGAGGTCAACTACTTCCCGGACGGCTCCCCTTCCCCCGCGCGCTCTTGCGACGTAGTCAACAAGGTCCCGTACAACCGGGACAGCATCGTCCGGAGCGGCGCTCAGCCCGACCGTTTTCAGCAGCGGCACATCGAGTTCGTCGTCGCCGATGAAGCAGACTTCCTTTTGATTGAAGCCGAGGCGTCCGCACACCTGGCGCGCGATAACCGTCTTGTCCTTCACTCCTTGATGAATCTCCGCAACGCCCAGCTCGCGGGCGCGTTTGGCGGTGGCTTTCGAGGAACGGCCGGAGACGATGGCGAACCTCAAGCCTTTTTGTGCCCCCCTCTCGATGCCGTACCCGTCATGAGCATCGAAAAGCTTGTACTCGCTCCCGTCATCCCCGTACATGATCCGTCCATCGGTTAAGACGCCATCGACGTCCATGATGACCATCCGGATGGGTTTGCACTTGCCGCGCAGTTGCCGGCCGGTGGTTCGGTTAGATTGCAATCTTCTGCTTCACAATGTGATCGAGCGATACGACCTGCCGGAGCAACTCTTCGAGGCGGCTCAGTTTCAGTTGACTCGCGGCATCGCTGAGAGCACGGCGCGGATTTGGGTGTGTTTCGACGAACAGGCCGTCGATGCCGACCGCAACTCCGGCGCGGGCAATGGGGAAAATGAACTCTGGCTGGCCGTCACTCGAATTCTTGCCGGCCCCGGGGAGCTGAACCGAATGCGTCGCGTCCAGAATCACGGGATACCCGGCGGTGCGCATGATGCTCAGCGATCGCATATCAACAACAAGATTGTTATAACCGAAGCTGGCCCCGCGCTCGGTCAGCATGACGTTCTTGTTCCCGGTCGCCTCCACTTTTTCCGCCTGATGGCGCATGTCCTGGGGAGCCATGAACTGACCCTTTTTGATATTGACCGGTTTGCCGGTTCGGCCGGCTGCGCGCAGAATGTCTGTCTGGCGGCAGAGGAATGCGGGAATTTGCAGGACATCTGCTACCTCGGCAACCGGGGCCGCTTCCCGATCGGAATGAATGTCGGTGAGGACGGGGATATCGAATTCTTTCTTAACCTCCCACAGAATTGCGAGGGCTCTGTCCATCTCCAACCCCATGAATGCCAGGTTGCTTGTCCGATTGGCTTTCCGGTAGGAGGCCTTGAATATAAATGGAACGCGGAGCTTGTGCGCTACCATCTGAATGCGCTCGGCGATCTTCAACGCCATCTCGCGTCCTTCAATGATGCAGGGACCGGCGATGAGGACAATCGGATTCCCCCCTCCGATTCTGATCTTGCCGATTCTAATCATCCGGACTTCTGAGGCTGCCGATCTCTTCTCACGCATTCAAAGTACAAAAAAAAGCGAGGAATTTCAAAGAGGAGAGGCTGCAGGGCGGTTGCTCATCCTCAAGAATTCGATTGCTTATCTCACGGCTTCCGCGTATTTTGGTGCCACAATGCTGGCCCTCAGGGCATACGCAAAGATCAATCTCGGGCTCCGGATACTCCGATTGCGAAATGATGGATACCACGATCTTGAGACGGTTTTTCATCGGATCAAACTCTTCGACGAACTCGAGCTTGAGAGGGCCGATACCATCTCGATCGAATGTTCCCCGGCGGAGCTCCCTGCGGACGAACGTAATCTCAGCTACAAGGCGGCATTGCTCTTGCGGCAGGAGCTCGCGCGAGGGGATGGAGTACACATCAAACTGAGGAAGAACATCCCTCTCGGCGCGGGACTGGGGGGAGGCAGCTCGGATGCGGCGTCCGCGCTCCTCGGGCTGCTTCAACTCTGGGAGGCGGCCCTCCCCATCGATCGGCTGCGCTCAGTCGCGGCGCAGCTCGGCTCCGACGTGCCTTTTTTCCTGGAGAAGGGGATGGCGTATGCAACCGGGCGAGGCGATGTTCTCGACTATTTTCACGTCGAGTTTCCCTACTGGATCGTCGTTGTCAGCCCAAACATCCATATATCGACAGCATGGGCGTATCAAGAGCTGAAGAACAGTAAACGCGCCATTGGAAATGACCGGGTGGCCCGGTCCTCTCTCAAAGATCTGCTGATCGAAAACCTCAATGACCCCCGGATGCTCCAAAATCTCATCCGCAATGATTTTGAACCGATCGTCCTGGGGACCCATGATGCCGTGGTTCGTCTCAAGCGGGGGCTCTACGACGCCGGTGCAGATTTCGCGCAGCTTTCCGGAAGCGGTTCGGCCGTCTACGGTCTTTTTAAAACCGAAGCTGCTGCTCACTCGGCAACAGAGGCATTCTCCGGGGAGCACCTGGTGTCCACAACCCCTCCCAACTTCGATCCGGACGTCTGATGAATCTCCTGCCCGGCGCGAAGCTGCCGCTGGTCCTGGCCGTGATGATCTTTTCTCTTCCAAAACCGGCTGGCTCCCAAGTATTGCCGTCCGACTCAACGAGGAGCGATACAACGCGGTCTATACGCCCGGATTCTCTCACGAAGTACCCGATCGCGATCGCGTTGGTGGGTTCGATCGACCGATCGATTGCACCCCGTCTTGTGATCGATGACTCAACGATGCACTTTTTGGACTACGAGTCGCTCGGCGACCTCGTCAGCGTCATGCCGGGGGCATTCGTCTTCGGATTGGGAAGCCCGGGGCAGTTTCAGGGGCTCACGCTGCAGGGGCTCGGCGCGCGGGATATTGCACTCCTCGGCGGCGGCACACTTCTCAATAATCCGTCCTCCGGAATGTACGATCTGAATCTTTTCTCTTTAGAAGACATTGGCCGCATTGAGATCGTCTCCGGTATCCGCTCATTTCTCTACGGATTGAATTCCACCGGCGGGACAATTAATCTGGTGAACAAGAGCCTGAAGGCGCTCCATCCTAATTCTCACATACGATACAGCGAGGACGGATACGGATACAGCGTGCTCGACGGCATGGTGAGTCAAAATATAAGCCGCGGTTTGAATATCACCGCCGGAATCCTGCACAGAACTGTCGATGGAAGATTTCTGAACACGGACGGTGATGCCTGGAGCGGCCGGGCGAGGCTGCGTTACAATTTGTCTGGCGAGGTGAGTCTCTTCGGTTCGGAAGTGTACAATCAGACCCGGCTCGATATGAACGGGGGGATCGACTCGACGACTCAGGCAGCGGATCGGTTTGATCGGATTCTGGCAAAGGTGCGGAATACGGACTCATATGAGAAGGTCTTCCGGCACGACATGCAACTCGGAATTGCCACGAACTTCCGGGCCGACTCGAGTGCGATCAACACGTTGACCTTTTACTATTCGACCAACCTCCGCGAATACCGCGACGAGGAAAACCGGCCGACTCCGAACATGACGTTCCTCCAACAGAATCAATACTCGCGGTGGTATGGGTTGAAGTTGGCGGAGCGCCGGCTCGTGAACGATGTCGTGATCGACGCCGGTGCCGAGATTCAGCACCGGAGATTCCTCATCGGCCCGCCCGGAGAGGACGGTTCGACGACATTGGGGCGGGAAGTCGGATCGACTGACTACAGTGCCTTTGCGAAATCTGATGTGCACTTCGCGGAGATGCTGCGGGCTTCAGCGTATGGACGAGTCGAGAGCTATTTCGATCAGCACGAATTCTCGTTCGGCGCCGATGCAGCATGGAACCTATCCGACTGGTTGGAGCTATTCGGAGGTGCATCGCGATCCAGCCGGTTTCCCACAGCACAGGAATTGTACGGGACGCCGGCGGCGGACTCTTCGACGATTTCAGGTGAGTCGGAGCGCCATTTGCTCGTCGAGGGGGGACTGAGGTCACGCCCCGGCCGCGCATGCGCGTTTGAATTAACCGCTTTCCGCCGGACCGTTGAAAATCCTATCGTCGTCCGGCAGTCGAACGCTCCGCCAGTGATGCCCACTTTCGAATTTTACCGGGGCGAAACTCAATATCTGAGGGGGATCGACGGCTCTGCATCGCTCCGCTTCGGGAGTTTTCTTCTGGAAGGGAGCGCGCAGTATCTTGAAGTCCTCACCGGAGATAATGTCGGGAATGAGTTTCCAAAATGGACAGGGCGCGGCGGGGCCTGGTTCCGGGATTCCCTTTTTGGGAGGCATCTGGATTTGAAGGCCGGCTTCCAGGGAAGGTTTTTCAGCTCGTTTCAAGGCCGTGGGTTCGATCAACTGGCCCAGATCGATGTTCCAACGTTGAATCCGGAAACGATTGATATGAATGGGACCGTTGATTTTCTCCTTATCGCGCACATCGGCAGCGCGTACGTTCATCTGGTCTGGGAAAACTTGTTCGACCGGCAGTATATCATGCGAATCTTCTATCCGATGCCCGCGAGGAATATTCGTTTCGGGATCACCTGGGATTTTCTGGATTGAGGAGGGATGGAGAGCGCCAGAATGGTGGTTAGTGTTTTCGGCAGCTCCCGCCCCCGTCCGGGAGAACCCGACTATCAAACGGCGTACGAACTGGGAAAAATGCTCGCCGGCGCGGGCTACACGGTCTGTAACGGGGGATACGGCGGAATCATGGAAGCGAGCGCCCGCGGCGCACGTGAAGCGGGTGGTAGATCCATCGGTGTCGTCACCGATTTCTTTTCACGCCAGGCAAACCCGTACATCGACGAAACGATTATTGAAGTCACGATCGTCGACCGACTGCAGAAGCTTCTCCACCTGGGCGATGCGTATGTGATCCTCAAAGGAGGCACCGGCACGCTTCTTGAGCTCGCGGCGCTCTGGGAGTTTATGAACAAAGGCATCATGCCCCGGAAACCGGCAATCGCGGTGGGTGACTTTTGGATGCCGATTGTGGATCGAATCGCTCAGGCGCTCATTCAAGAAGGGTCCGAGCGCGCAAGCCGGTATGTGACGGTCGTGGGTTCTCCCTCAGATGCTCTCCTCATTTTGGGTGGGGGATGATATCATGGAGGTGGTAAGTACCACCCTCGATAGTAAAGTAAAAACGCCACCCTTTTGTCACCCGGGCCTGCCAGATTCCGCGTGCTTCATCGTATTTTTTCGCGCGAAGGGAAGGATGACGGAGATCGCGGGCAAGAAAAAGCAGGCGACGATCGAATGCGCGCTGGATATTGGCCGGTGCACTCTCGTAGCTGCGAAGAAAGCGATCGCTGTAGCGAAAGTACATCACGAAGCTTTGCGTTTTCTTCTGCGCCGGGCGTGGGAGTGGAGGGAACGGATCGCTTGCTTGGCGGTCGCGAAGGGACCGTAAGATCGGCCTTTTCGATAATCTTCGATGCTTTCAGCAAGCCGCTTTTCAACGAGGGCTTTCGGTGTAAGGATCAAACGGTCCTCAACGAGTTCGATCTCCAGATAGTCCCCCGGAGAGAGACCGAGTTGGTCGTGGAGTTTTTTGGGGATCGCGACTTGGCGGCTCACCCCTACTTTGACAGCAGCCATGGGGCACACTCCTTCTGATATTGTATTTTCATATAATTGTATTATACGATATAAGACAGAGAGATGCAAGAGCGGGTTGACTGGCCGACTCTGCATGGTCACGTTGGTGTCCGACAACCAAAGGAATTATCGGGGCTCCGGTATTGCTTGACATACCCCCTAATTTTTCGTACTATCGTTCGAAGAATGCATTCAAACGATCATTCCTTGTGCTCCGAAAAGCGAAATTGGACTTTCCACCTAAATCCTCCATCATAAACTAACTGGAGAAAGCTCCCATGGAACAGATCGTCAATCAGCCACCGCCGATGCAGTCTGCCGGAGTACGTTACGCCGGATTCTGGAGACGCGTTGTCGCGTATATCATCGATGAACTCATCCTCGGCGTCTTCTCCTTCATTCTCCTCATTCCTTTCATCGCGATGATCGGACTCAGCGCATTCAGTAATCACGAGTTTGAGCCTGAGTCTTCTGCCGGCCTGGTCTTCGCGATGGTCTCGGCATACGCATTTGCAATATGCCTGATCATACTCGGCAAGTGGCTCTATTACGCCCTCATGGAGTCAAAAAAAGGGGCGACCCTCGGGAAGATGGCGATGGGAATTCGCGTAACCGACATGCAGGGAAATCAGATCTCTTTCGCCCGCGCAACGGGGAGGTATTTCGGTAAGATTCTCTCTGGGCTTATTCTCGGGATCGGTTACCTGATGGCGGGATGGACCCAGCAGAAACAGGCGCTGCACGACATCCTCGCCGGTTGTCTCGTCGTTTTGAAGCAATAACCCGCCTTGTCACCTGCCCTTGTGCCCCAGTTCCTCTTCAAGACGAAGTTTGACCTGACCGTTCTTCTCGGGAGGAAGGCGAAGAACGCGGCACAGCTCATCGAAGGGATCAAGGTTGTTCCCGGCTCATCGATTTACTTTCACACCCACAAGTTCTTGCAGCAACACCATTATCTCTCTCCCGAACCCCCCAACGACTTCGCCTACTGGGTCGCAAACGTGCTGAACGAACAGGCTCTCGGGGAAGAGCTCTCGAGCGTCGATATCATCCAGTTCAACACAATTTCAGATCTGAGGCAAAAATTCATCGCTGTGCTCGGCGACTACCTTCAAACGTCCAGGCGCACGGTTGACGCGCCGCCGGGGGAGGAGTTTTACTTCATGGGATCACGGACATTCGTCGTGGAGACCCCCCACACCGCCAAAACCTTAAAGGAATTCAGGAGTTGCCTCGAGTCGGTGAGCGTCCATTCGCTCTACTATCACATATTTGATGCGAGGCTCCGGCTGGAACGGGAGCAAAACGACTTCTCCGAATGGTTCAGAAAACTTGGAAAAGAGAAGCTCGCAGAACAGATGTTGAATCTGGATCCATATACCCATACGCTTGAGGGGCTGAGAAAGAGGATTATTCAACTGGTAAAGGTTCATGATTCAGATTGAGGACTACGCGTCGATCGTCGGGAAGAGCTATCTGGAAGAGATGCAGTTGCTCGCCCAAAAGCTTGCACGGAAAACCGTGCAGAACATCAACTCGACCGCCGTCGGAGGAGGTGTCGCGGAGATTCTCACCCGCATGGTCCCGCTCCTGAACCAGCTCGGAGTGCAGACGCGTTGGGATGTTATCAAAGGCGATGAAAAGTTTTTCGTCATTACCAAGAACATCCACAATGCCCTTCACGGCCTTCCGGTTGATCTTTCGGCGGATGACATGGCGTACTTTCGGGAGATTAACAATAACAACGCGCTCCAGATGGATTTGTCGAGCGATTTTGTCTTCGTTCACGACCCGCAGCCGGTCGCCCTGATCGAGCACCGCAAGAACCTGAAATCCCATTGGGTTTGGAGGGGTCATGTGGATTTTTCCCAGCCTTATATGCCCGTTTGGAACTTTCTGGCCGATTATGTCAACAAGTATGAAACCGCTGTCTTCTCCGCACCTTCGTTCGCCCGTGACTTGTCGATCAGGCAGGTGCTCATCGCTCCGTCGATCGACCCGCTGAGCGATAAAAATAGAGATCTTCCCGAGGAGACAATCGACAGTGTGTTCCAGCGTTTCGGCATCGATCGTTCCCGTCCGGTCATCACACAGATCTCAAGATTCGATTATCTGAAGGACCCTGTGGGTGTGATCAAGGCCTACAAGAAGGTCAGGAAATACCTCAACGCTCAGCTTGTCCTCGCCGGCGGCGGTGCCACGGATGATCCGGAAGGTCCCAAGATCATGGAGGAGGTGAAGAAGGAAGCGGACGGCGACAAGAATATTTTCGTGCTCTTTCTCCCGCCCGCTAGCGACATTGAAATCAATGCGCTCCAGCGCGGCTCGACGGTCATCCTGCAGAAGTCGCTCAAAGAGGGATTTGGCCTGACTGTTTCCGAGGCGCTCTGGAAATCAAAACCCGTCATCGCCTCAGCCGTCGGGGGAATCCCGCTCCAAATCGCGCACAAGTACTCGGGTATCCTGACGCACACCATCGATGGAACAGCGTACTGGATCAAGCAGCTCGTCAACGAACCCGAGTATGCCCGGTCGCTCGGTAAGAACGGAAGGGAACACATCAAGAACAATTTTCTCATCACCCGCCATATCAAGGACTACCTCCTCGTCTTCATCTCCCTCCTCCATGACGGGGACCTTGTTTATCTTTAGTCCCTTTTCATGAACGCACCTGCACCGGATCGCCGCCGCTTGATCATCGTGTCGAACAGGCTCCCGTTCACGATAACGCATGAACAGGGCGAGCTGAAATTTACCGAAAGCGTAGGCGGGCTCGCAACCGGATTGAGGACATTTCTCGCCTCCCTCCCCGATCCGCAAACGCCCGTGACCGAGCATGTCTGGGTCGGCTGGCCCGGGGGGACAGTCGACGATGCGCTCAAATCTGCTGTCCGGGCGAAAGCGCTGGCCGAGTATCGATCGTTCCCGGTTTTTCTCTCCCTAGAGGACATCGAGAACTTTTACCAGGGCTTTTGCAATAAAACGATCTGGCCCCTCTTCCACTCGTTTCCCGGAAACGTTCAGTACGACCGGGAGTATTGGAGCCAGTACAAGAAAGTCAATGAGGCCTTTTGCGACGCGCTTCAGGACCTCATTCAGGTCGGTGATCTTGTATGGATCCACGATTACCATTTGACTCTCCTCCCTGCTCTTCTGCGGGCCCGATTCCCCCTGACACCGATCGGATTCTTTCTGCATATCCCGTTCCCGACATTTGAGATCTACCGCCTGCTGCCGGGGACATGGCGGCGCGAGATCCTTGAAGGCATACTTGGAGCAAATCAAATCGGCTTCCATACCTACGACTACATGCAGGACTTCCTCCGCTGTGCCCTTCGGATTCTCGGCTACGAGAACAATATGGGAGAGGTCTTCCTGAATGACCGGCTGATCAGGGTCGGAGCGTTCCCGATGGGCATCGATTTTCAGAAATTCCACTCCGCGGCTTCCAGTACCGAGGTCGCGCGCGAAAAGGATGAATTGCTCCGATCTCTGGGCACATCGAAGATCATGCTCTCCGTCGACCGCCTCGATTACTCGAAAGGGATCCTCAATCGCCTCAAGGGCTTCGAGGCGCTGCTCGAAGAAAGCGAGCAATGGCGGGGGGCCGTCACCCTCATTGCGGTCGTGGTCCCATCGAGAATCGGCGTCGAGGATTATGAGTTGATGAAAAAGCAGATCGAGGAGCTCGTGGGGAATATCAACGGCCGCTTCGGCGGCGTCAGTTGGACCCCGATCATTTACCAGTTCAGATCCCTCCCCTTTCACTCGCTCGTCGCGATGTATGCGGTGAGCCATATCGCCCTCGTGACGCCCCTTCGGGACGGAATGAACCTCATCGCAAAGGAATACGTCGCAAGCAGGCCGGATAAGACCGGGGTGCTCATCCTGAGCGAGATGGCGGGCGCGGCGAAAGAGCTGGGCGAAGCGATTCTTATTAATCCTAATTACAGGGAAGAAATTGCACAGGCATTGCGGGAAGCTCTCGAAATGCCGGAGGAGGAGCAGATCCGGAGAAACCAGATCATGCAAAACCGGCTCCGTCGCTACAACGTCACGCGCTGGGCCACTGACATCATCAACGAGCTGATCAACGTGACGCGTCGTGAAGAGACGGTATTCGCGAACCTCATCACGCCTCCGAAACGGGCGGAACTGCTTCAGCGCTATCGCCAGTCGGCGCGCAGGTTGTCGTTCCTGGACTACGACGGCACTCTTGTCTCCTTCGCCAAGCGCCCCAGCCTTTCGCATCCTCCGGAGGAGGTGTTGAAAATTCTCCGGTCGCTTGGGGAGAATGTTAAGAATTCCGTCGTCGTCATCAGCGGCCGCAGGAAAAGCGAGCTCGATACCTGGTTCGGAACCTTACCCGTTGGGATTGTTGCAGAGCACGGAGCCTGGATCAGGGAGAAAGGCAGCGAATGGAAGATCCTCAAACCGCTGACGGCCGACTGGAAACCGAAGATCCTGCCAATTCTAGAAGGATATGCAGACCGCTTCCCCGGGTCTCTGGTGGAAGAAAAGGAATACTCGGTCGTTTGGCACTATCGGAATATCGATCCGGAGCAAGGCAGGATGGGGTCCATGGAGCTTACAGACGATTTGCACCGCTTCACGGCAAACATCGATCTTCAGGTCCTCCAGGGGCACAAGATCATCGAGGTTCGGAACGCCGGCATCAACAAAGGCATGGCCGTTGCACACTGGCTGTCGAAAGGAAAATTTGGTTTTGTCATGGGGATCGGGGACGACGCGACCGACGAAGATTTGTTCGCTGCTCTGCCGGCCGACGCCTATTCCATCCGTGTCGGCATCGGCCGCACCCAGGCACGGCTCAACCTTCGGGGCCCGAAGGAAGTAATTTCACTTCTCGGATATCTTGTGCGCGAGGACGAAGGCACCGCCGCCTAGTCCGGGCGGCCACGACACATTCCGTTGCTCGTCCCGTCCTGCTGGTTTCATATTTCTCGTTCCCAAGCTCCTGCGTGAGAATGCCTCTCATTCAACACCGTAGAATTTTCGCCTCGCGTTGCCATTTCCTTCCTCATTTGATATATTGATGATACTCCATGAAGCGTTACGCGCTAAAAAAACCGGCCGACGAGCTGCATCTCGTTCATCCGCGGCAGTTTCAGATCGGATATGAGAGCGAGCTAAATAAGGCCCAGCTTGAGGCCGCCACGTCGGTCAATGGCCCCCATTTGATCATTGCCGGCGCGGGGACCGGAAAGACCAGGACAATCGTGTACCGGGTCGCCTACCTCGTGGAACTTGGTGTCAAGCCCGAACACATTCTTCTGCTAACCTTCACACGTAAAGCCGCTCAGGAGATGCTGCGGCGGGCTTCCATTCTGCTTGATTACCGGTGTGAGAAGGTTTCCGGAGGCACATTCCATTCGTTCGCAAATTCCGTGCTCCGTAGGCATGCCGTTGTCCTCGGATACGACCGGAGTTTCACGATCCTCGACCAGGGGGATGCCGAAGACGTCGTGAATCTTATCAGGACCCGGCTGAAACTCGATACGAAGGACCGGCGATTCCCGCGGAAGGAAACGCTCTACGACCTTTACAGCCGTTCTATCAATACCGTCACACCTGTTTCGGACCTCCTCGCCAACGATTACCCCCATTATCTGGAACTGGCCGATGAGATCGAGCGCGTGCATTCGACCTATACGGCATACAAGAAAACCCACAACCTGATGGATTACGACGACCTGCTGCTGAACCTCGTGAAACTTCTGACAGAACACGAACCGATCAGGGCGGAGCTCTCAGGCAGATACCGGTACATCATGGTGGATGAGTACCAGGACACGAACAAACTGCAGGCGGAAATTGTGAAGCAGCTCGCGTATAAGCACGGAAACCTGATGGTTGTGGGGGACGACTCACAGTCGATCTATTCGTTCAGAGGTGCAACGATTCGAAATATTCTTGAGTTCCCCGAGGAGTTTCCCGAATGCAAGGTCGTTAAGCTGGAGGAGAATTACCGCAGCACCCAGGCTATCCTCAATGTCGCCAACGAGATCCTGAAGAGGGCGTTGGATTGAAAAGCCCCCCCGGTGCGCGGCACAAGTATTCCAAGACTCTGTACACGAACAAGGCAAGCGGATCGCTGCCGCAGCTCGTGATCGCGGAGAACGAAAACATGCAGTCGAAATTCGTCGTCCAAAAAATTCTCGACCTCCGCGAGCAAGGCGTACC
>DASQAZ010000118.1:0-3692 GCA_035635475.1 Bacteroidota bacterium
TCGCCGGTGAAGGTTGTCGATGTTTTGCGTGATAATAGCGAACTGAGGGAAGCGCCGCTCCATTTCCGCAAGGGCGGTGTGGCCGGCGTTCGGTTGAATTGAAGCGACGATCTGCTTCCGGTGTTTATACCACTCCCACACGAGCTCGGGGTTTCGGATAAAGGCGTCAAAATTTGCGAGTTCTTCGGCCTTAAACTTTTTCCAGATGCCATCCGCACCCCGAAATGTCGGCACCCCGCTTTCCGCGGAAATCCCAGCGCCGGTAAAGACCGCGACCGAGTCCGCACGCTGAAGCTTCGTTTTGAGGACAGACGAGAGCAATATCACCACGATTGTGAAATTTTTCTATATCCCCGGGATTCCCGTTACAACAACTCCCAAAACGTAAACTCTATAAAGAACGGTATCGTACTTCGTCGCGATGGTGATGATCTTTCCAAAGGATATTGGCGGGCCATGAGCCGTGAGCTTGAGCCTACTGGGAACTGAGCACGAGGTGATCCCACGATGATTTCTTAATCTCGTTCCAGTCGATCGTAACTTTGTGATATCCTCCCGTCAACCAGAGAGGAGTTTGGTCGTTATAGTGCTTGAAGAGCGGCTGACCCGATTCTCCTGACGTGATCACCATATCAGCAGTCAAGGGCTCCGCCATGTCGATTACCTGTCGCATGGTGGGTCCGACAGACACGGCATAGGGCGCGCTTAAACGATATTCGGCGCTCATGATCGTCGTCTCCCCTCCGCTGATAGCGAACGGCCCGATGTTAAAGACTTTGTCGAGGGGCTTCACACTCCCGAAAGGATGCGCGAATGTGACTGTATGGAGTGCGCCCCATCGCCACGTTTTCATTTCGTCACCGAGGGTTTGCTTCAACTCGTGTAATCCTTCCACCAGGCTTTTTCGCACAATTTCATTCTTCGTTTCGCGCTGAGGCGTTCGGACATCGTCGAACCACGACGAACTGTCCTGAGCGAGCAATTGACCCGTCACACGATACGGAATTGCACCGAAATACACAAAGTCCCGGAAGAGGTCGGGCCCCATTTCATCTTCGTATGTATTGTGGAGAAGACGGACGAAGAACGAGTTGAAGATCGTGGCGGCAACGTCGGATTGAGCAAACCTGAAATCCCAGTTCCTTAAATAACTCAGCGCATTCGTAACATCCGGGTCATCAACCTGAACACCATCGTACGCCCGAAGCACGCGCTGCGCGACATCGCGGGCGTAGAGGGAAACGTCATCGTGCTGGAATTCCTTAAAATCCTCCGGCGTGAACTTTTCCGCCGAGTGCAGAAGTTGGAGAATCCGCTGAATCCGCGATGGGGGTTCCCAGAGTGTGGAGATGTAGTAAGAGAACGACTTGTCGGTAATCTTCTGATTCGCGCAGGCGATCAGCCCTTCGGGCGGATTGAAGAGCTTGGGAAGCTCGTTGAACGGCACGAACCCTTTCCATTCCGCATCTCCGGTCCAGCCCGGAAGCGGCAGCATAGCGCTCTGTTTGCCGCGGATGGGAATATGCCCCGTTGTCCAGTAAGCGATATTTCCCTGAACATCGCCGTAAACGACACATTGACCCGGCACCGCAATCTCTTTCAAACCTCGCTCAAACTCGACCGGCGTCGACGCACGATTCAGAAGATAGAAGCCGTACAGTTCGTCGCTGACATCCAACCCTGTCCATCTCATTGCAATCGGGGTGCGCTGCCGGAGTGAGTCACGATCGTGATGGTTGTGCATCGGATGGACATCGTTTATGATGGGGCCGTGCCGGGTCGAACGGACTTTGATGATCACACTGTCCGAGGCGCCGATGAAAATCTTTTCATCCCGCTCTTCGAAAGGAATAGTCGATTTTTGGAAGATGTAACCCCCTTTTCCCTTCGACGTGTCGGGCCGTTCGATATAGAAATCGGCATCGTCGATCATGGCGTTGGTCAGGCCCCAGGCAACATGTTCGTTGTGACCGATGATGACAAGCGGGGCACCCGGCAGAGAGACGCCCGCTACATTCCAACCGGGCGCGGATAGATGAAGCTCGTACCAGCGCGAAGGCGCCGGCATCGCAAGGTGAGGATCACTCGCAAGAAGTGGTTTTCCGCTCATGGATCTCGAGGCGCCCACCACCCACGCGTTGCTCCCCGATTCAAGAGGGCCTAATCCGAAAAAGTCACGGTACGACCTGCCGATCTCGAGAATTTGATGAACCCCCGGCAACCTCTCTTGCATCGCGCCGGAAAGCTGCACAGATCCCTCTTTTATCGATCCGAAGACCTCGGCCAACGCCTTTTTCAACATCCCGGATCGGACAATCGCCGGGATGCTGTCGGGATAAGTGGGAATAATCTGATCCAGTTTCTGAAGGGGTACTTTCGAAGCGATCTCGCCGTAGGTCAGGTCGGTCCACCAGGCAAGATTGAGCTCCCACGCGATCAGCCGTCCAACGAGGATGCTGTGACGGACCTCCCAGCGCTCCGGCCGATAACGAAGCATGTCGAATTCGATGGGATACTTTCCCGCATGGGTGTCAATAAAACCATTCACTCCCTCGGTGTACGCATCCAGCATAGCTCTGGATTCCGGGTGGAGGTGCTCCTGGATGTTCTCTGCAACTCCCCGCAGGTCGAGCGTTCTGAAGAGTGCATCAAATTCCACCGTCGCCGATCCGAGAACCTCGGACAGCCGCCCCTCCCCCGCACGTCTTGCAATATCCATCTGCCACAAGCGATCCTGTGCGTGCACATATCCCACTGCAAACATGAGATCGTGCTCATCCTGCGCTTGTACGTGCGGGACTCCATAGTCATCGCGGTACACATCCACCGCTGCATGAAGACCGGGCACGTTGATGCGGCCGCGGGTTTCAGGAAACGATTTCGTCACAATGTTTCGCAGGAGGAAAAAGCCGGCGATGAGTACAAGAAGGAGGGTGAAAAACATCCCGATGCAGATCTTAGCGAATTGGCTCACGGAGAGTTTCGCGGGCCAATGATCAAGGGGGAAATCTCTAAGGGCGTGTACGAGACGTCAAATTGGTGGGCGGGTGGAAGCACTGGCGGGAAGCAAGATCGGAGAACCGCGTAAAACGGTTTGAGCGGTTCCATCAATTACGTTCCACATTGTGACCACTTTGTTCAAAGCACTCGGATTTAGGACGCATCGCGCTGGCATACCCGAAGATACAAAAACAAATCCCGCCTCCATCCCAAGAATTCGGGATCGAAGCGGGATAATATACGCCTTTGGTGAGTCTATTGCAACGTCTCAGAACCGGTAGGAAATGGTTCCGATCAGATTATTGGTTGTAATATCCTCGTTGGTTCTGGAGGTGGCGTCGTAATTCAACACGTAGTTCTGCCAGTAGCCGTGCACGAACGCGAGATCGATGACCATCGCATCGGCGACAACAAACCCGGCTCCCGCGGTGATGTATTTTCTATCGTATGCCGCCGGATCGCCCTGATACGGAGACCGGAGATAGGCAAATCCTCCCCGGAGCTGAAGCAAGTTGCTTATCGCCTCGTATTCGGCGCCGATGTGCACATCTGCTGTGGGCTGGAACTGTTCCTTTATCTGAATATTGTACTTCAGCAAATCCGAACTCGCGTTCCGGAATTCCATCTGCGTCCAATCTGTATAATCGAATGAAGCGACAAGCATCACGTTCCGGATTCCGTAGGAAAGCCCG
>DASQAZ010000119.1:0-4450 GCA_035635475.1 Bacteroidota bacterium
GCCCAAACATTGCTCTGGGGAGTGGTGGAATTGTTATTCGTATTGTCGCACTGCGGCGCGTGCGAGTGCACCGGAATTTGTTGGACCGCCAGAGTAACCTGTTCCACACCGCCTGCTTGAGCAAGGACAAAGCCGCTCCCCACGTGCATCGGGACGCGGCTTTGCAGATTGGGCAGAGCGAACGTCGTTTGACCGTCACCGCCATATGTCGTGCCGATAAGCTGGAAGAGCACATCATTTTCCGATATCGCCAGGAGCTGGCCGTTGCAGAACGCCCAGCCTGCCGGCGCGAAGTTTCCGGCGAACATCCGAATTTCCCCTACGAACGGTTGGGACATGGTAGATTCTCCGATTGGTTCAGTGAAACTGGTTCCCGCATCGAATCCCTATGCAGGATCGCGCAAATTATTGAACGTTGCTTCGTAAGAGTATCCCTGCCCGTCTTTGCCGATGGGGACGATGAATAACTCAAACGATCCCAGTTTGTCATGTTCAAATCGATACATCCCCTGGGGGATGAACGTATCCGCCGGGCTCCGGAATTTGATTGAATACTGTTCCTGCCTCGCCGATACCCTCCGATCGGAAATGTCGATCAGGAGCACCTCGAGCTTTTTCCCCGACGGAAGGCCGACCGTAAAGCTCGAGTTGTTATTCTCGACGAATCCCTCATAGGCCGGTAATTCCACGCCCGTCGATCCCCCTGCCTCAGCTTCTCTCATCCGGAAGTCTCGCGTTCACCGCGTCTGTTCTCGTTTTCGGAGTCCACTCCATCATCACATAGACGCCCTCGTCCGCAACGCGTTGAAAACCCAGCCGCTCGTAGAGATGCTGGGCCCGATTGGACTGCTCGACGTGAATCCGCACCGGCTTCTCAAGAATGCTCGCCTCGTCGAGGAGCGTCTGGACGAGGTTTCTGCCGATACCTGCATTGCGATGTTCCGGCAATAACGAGATATCAATAAGCCTCAACTCATCTTCCAGCGACGCCACAATGAATCGTCCTGCGGGTACCCCATCATGGAGAATGATCCTGTAGTCCATCCCGGGATACACCTGCCGATAATACTGCGTCTGGGCATTGAACTGCATCCGGAGGAAGTCCTCCTTCTGGACCGGGCTCCAGGTGGTAATCGCCAGCTCCTCCGCGCGGGTGCTCGCATACACACCGAAGACAAACTTCTCGTCATCATCGCGGACAGGGCGCAGAGTTACTGCCATGCTCCCCCTCTATACGTTTAAGTACGCGTTGAGCCACCCCGTCCGGGTTTCGGCCCGCAGCGCAACAACCGAGCGATCATTCTCGGAGGTGGCTTTCAACTCGTCGACAGCACGATTCACGACACCCTTTCCGTTCATCGTGACCTCCCTGAGGTAGAGGGGCATACCAGTACTCTGCGATTCGGAGTTCATCCGGATCACTCCGCGGGGGCCCGCAAATTTTGCGCTCCGAAATGCTTCCCTCGCACGGACGGGATTCCCCAGATCGCCTCCTGCGCCGCTGACTGCTTGCACGATTAGCTGTCCGGTATCGTATCCGAGCACGGCGAAAGAGTCCGCAGGTCGGCCCATCATGTTCTCGAAAGCTGCCTCGAACGGGTCGTTCCCGGATGTTCGCAAACCTGGCGCCCAGGATAAGCAGCTTCTCATTCCAATCGTTGCCGCCCCAAAATTCTTCAGCAAGTCTTCGTCCGCCATAAATGACGACCCGACGAGCGGGATCCGCGATACCGACGCGGAGCTCGTGAATGCCCTTGCGAAATCCAACGCCTCGGCGCCACAGTACGAGGCAAAGACAAAATCCGGCCGCGCGTCCCCGATAGCCCCCATCACGCGGATCATATCCATCCGATCCGGCGGCACGTGTGAGATGTAGGTCTGAAGAATTTTTCCCCCGGCTCTCTCGGCGCCGAGACGAAACGAGTAGAGAGCGTCGTATCCGCTCTCGTAGAACGAAGACGCGACGAATACCTTTCTGCCGATATTGCGCACCGCCCATTCGCCCATCGCGAAACTCGATTGCCAATAGCCGAGCGTGCTATGAAAGACGTACGGACTTTGCTCCGCCTCTCGGACGATATTCGCGCCCGCGTCGGCGATGATGAGAAATGTCCGATTCGACTCGAGGAAATCATGGAGATCTGTCGCAACTGCCGGATTCATCACCCCCACAAGGATGTCGGCCTTCCGATCGAGGATCAGGGTCTTCGCCGCGTTGACGGCTTCACTCGGACGAATTCCGACCTCTTCGAGCCGAAGCTTGCCGGGGTCGCTCCTGCCCTGGGGGTGCGCCTGGTCGAGAGCCAGTTTCAGGCCTGCCGCCACGCTGCCCGCGAGGCGGGGGTTGATACCCGAGCGCGGCACGAGAAGCCCGATTGTCGGCATCTGAGAAAGCTTCGGCGAATCATTCGCGGCGGCGGATGAGAAGCGCTCCCGCGGCACCGGCAAATGAGTGATGGCAATCCCGCCGACAGCGGCGCCGAATGACCTCAAGAAATCCCGCCGGCGAAGATTGGAGGAGAGTAGCGCTCGTTGTCGTTCCGTCATCGCGTGGTCCCTTTCATGCCTTGTCGCCAAGGCGCTGGGCTACAAGCATTGAACTGTGAGGTGAACGTCGCACTGCGTGTGACTCGAAGTGTCGTCGCGGACCGCCCGCCACTGAAGTCGGAAGGTCCGACCAATCGCCGGTCGAGAATTAACCCTCCGCGTGTTCGCGCAAATCTACAAAAGCAATTTACAAATGTCAATACCGCGAATGCGTGATACTCACGATTTTATCTGCCTTTCTCGATTTACCCGCTCATGCCGCCGCGTCACCGGCAAGGCAACCTACATACCGGGTTCGCGTCTTGACGCCTTGAAAAGTGCAAATGTTGAAATGGCAGGGGAATCATTCGCTTCCTTGATCAGGATTCGCAACTTGTCCGTCCGGACAGAGGAAGTTCGCAGGATTCTTTTGTATCCGACCGTGGTGCCTCGCGCGATTGATTCCCATCCGTTATTCCTGAACGCCTGAATATCGAATCGGGATATCCGTTGGCCGATCCGGACCGGTTCCTGGAGCATGATCCTGTCGAATTCTTTCACACCGTTTAATGCAATTTCAAGCTCCGCGCTGCGCTGGTCCGCGCCGGCCTCCCAGTACGTCCCGTTGTCCCGGTCCAGAATATAATCCGGACTATAGCGCGGTGGACGGGAGCGGGGATTCAATTCGGCTGCCTTTCCGGATTCGGCAAGGTTCTTTCCGAAGGTTTCATCCAGAATGGACCTGAATTCCTTCAGCGATCGTATGTCGTTTTCGTGAATGCGCCCGTCGGGCCCGGGCGGTATATTGAGCAGGAGAACGGCATTTCTTCCGACAGACTTATAATAGAGGTCGACCAGTTCCTGCGGTGCTTTTACGAGGGTGTCTTCATTTTCGTGATAGAACCAACCGGGTCTGATGGAAACGTCGCAGACGCCCACGAGCCAGGCTCGCCCGCCCGGCTCGCCGGTGTTGAGATAGCGTTGATCCGATTCGCCGATGACGAGACTGTCGGTATTGATGGTCGACCAGAAGGTTTCACCGGCGAACCCTTTTTCATTTCCTATCCAGCGGACATCGGGGCCGGCGTCCGAAAATATGGAAGCCTTTGGCTGCAATCGGTAGACGATGTCGGCAAACTCCTTCCAGGGATAATAGGTCCTGCGGTCGATGGTTCTGGTTTCCCGTGCTCCGCCGTAAAAACCGTCTCCCCCGTTTGCGCCATCGAGCCAGACCTCATAAATCTCACCGTAGTGTGTTAGGAGCTCGCGCAATTGGTTCTTGTAGAATTCGATGTATGCGGGAGTCCCGTACGTGCCGTTATTCCGATCCCACGGCGACAGGTACAATCCGGGTTTAACGCCGAACTTACGGCAGGCATCGGAGAATTCTCTCACGATATCTCCCTTGCCATTCTTGTAGGGACTGCTTTTTATAGAGTTCTCGGTGTAGGCGGAGGGCCACAAACAGAAACCATCGTGATGTTTCGCTGTCAGGATGAGTTCCTTCATCCCGGCCTCTTTTGCGACCCTCACCCACTGCTCTATATCGAGTTGTTTTGGATTGAACAACTTTGGGTCCTCGTCGCCATACCCCCACTCTTTGCCGGTAAACGTATTCATATTGAAATGGAAGAAGCCGATGAGTTCCATCCTCTGATATTCGACCTGTTTCTTCGAAGGTAGCACGTTGTTTGGATGGGAAGAACCGATGCGCGTACTAAACACGGAAACTCCGAGGAGAGCCAGCGGGGCGGCAAAGAAGCTTATTACACCGATTCTCACGAGGGAGCCCTCACGAGGAGGGCCTTTCGCTCATCGTTTTCTCCTGCAGATGATATACGAGTCGCCGTGTCGGGGGTGTTCGTTGTACTTACACGGAGCATAGCCTTCGTAGTAATAGAGGACCTCGAATCCTTCAAAGGCT
>DASQAZ010000120.1:0-18147 GCA_035635475.1 Bacteroidota bacterium
CATCTTCACGGATTCCATCTGGAATCTGGCAGCCCCAATCACCCACCTTACTCAACGCGAGCTCCACGAAGGTGCGCCTGCGACAGAAAGCACGCAGGTGCGCATTGCCTATGACGACCGCGCGATCTACGTGGGGGTCTGGTGTTTCGACAGCATCCCGCAGGGAATCGTGGCAAATGAAATGCGGCGCGATTTCAACACCGACGTGGAGGATAACTTCAAGATTATCTTCGATACCTATCGGGATAAGCGTAACGGCTTCCTCTTCATCGTTAATCCGAACGGCGCCCGCTATGACGCGCTCGTCACAGACGAAGGCCAGGGAGTGAACTCCGACTGGAATGGGCTTTGGGACGTCCAAGTCATGATCACTGCGCAGGGCTGGTTTGCCGTTATCGAGATCCCGTTTTCTACCCTTCGGTTTGCGGACGATCCAAAACAAGTGTGGGGAATCAACTTCGAGCGTAACATCCGGCGAAAGCGCGAGCAGGATCTCTGGCAGGGATACTCGCGTAACTTCACCATCGAGAAACTCTCACAGGCAGGCATCCTGGCCGGACTGGAGAACATCCATCGGGGCAAGCAGGTCGAGGTCAAGCCCTATGTGCTCGGCGGAGTAGAACGGCAGTATCCGCCCTTCGGTGATGCACGATTGACTCAGACAAAAATGGGCCTGGACGTCAAATATGGCCTGACATCCACTCTCACCCTCGATGTCACGACCAACACCGACTTCGCTCAAGTCGAGGCCGACCGTGTTCGCATTAATCTGACGAGATTTCCACTCTTCTATCCGGAGAAGAGAGAGTTCTTTCTCGAAGGGGCCGGTATTTTTGACTTCCAGTTCGGCGATTCTCCCATTCCATTCTACAGCCGCAGAATTGGCTTGAACGAGCATGGAGAGCTTATACCGATACTTGGGGGTGTGAGAGTGGTCGGCAAAGCGGGACAATACAATCTTGGGGTGCTCTCGATGGAGACAGCAGAGAGCGCGGGCGAGCCGATTACAAACTATACTGTGGCAAGAGTGAAGCGGGACTTCCTGCAGCAATCATATATCGGGTTTATTGCCACAAGTAAGCAATCGTCTGCGAGCTACAATCGTCTCCTGGGTTTTGATGGAGCATGGGTTCGATCTGACGTTTTCGGCACCAACACACTTATCATCGGAGGAGGCATCGCCGGAACCGAAAACCCTGGCGCGACAACCAACAATCTTGCCTACAGACTTTACGCAGATTTCCCCAACGACTTCATCAATCATTTCATCGGCATCCGGGTCGTGCAGCGCAACTTCGATCCACAGGTGGGGTTTCAGGACAGGAGCGATTTTGTGAAGTACTCTTACACGTTCCGCGTCCGTCCCCGGCCACAGGGGATCGGGATGCAGTATATCGAATTCATGCCGGTAGACATGGATTATTACGTCGGAACGAACGGCGCAGTTCAGAGCCTGAACTATGAGGGACGCGTGCTGGGATTTCAGACAAACTCCGGAGAATTCTTCGAGTGGAACATCCAACGCTTTGCAGACGCGCCTCAGGACAGCATCGAATTCTTCGGAATCCGGATTCCTCCTTTCACCTATTGGTGGTCGAGATGGGAATTACAATTTGCGACAAATGACAGCCGGAATTTCTCGCTCTTTTCGCTGTACCGATGGGGAGGGTTTTATAACGGCAACCGTCGAACCTATATCCTTCAACCTCAATTGAAGTTGGGTGGGCGCTTTTCCTTGACTCTCGATTACACAAGAAACGAAGTGCAGCTCCCGACGGCGAACTTTAATGCGAACGAAGCCGGAGCGACCATCACCTATGGTTTTTCACCTCTCTTGAACTCTTCTCTCCTTGCGCAGTGGAATAACGAAGACGAAGAAATCAACGCAAACGTTCGCGTTCACTGGATACCCCGGATCGGCAGCGACATCTACATTGTTATTAACCAGTCGTTTGAAACGTCGGGGAAGACAGATCCTTCCAAAACGACGATCATTGCAAAAGCAGCTTACCTCTTCGCGCTCTGATGCTGATTTCTCGACTCTGCAGACATGTCCACGAAATAAAAAAGTGCTCCCTGATCCCTTCGATGGGTTGACAGTCGGCGCGATGGTTGCAATTCGTCGGCAACGTGGCGGTGACGCATATTCTGTCCGCCGGGAAAACTTGTTGCCTTGCGGTCGAAGGCGCTTTGATGGAGTTTTTAAGGGAGAACGTTTACGGAGGGGAGGAGCAATGACCCCGCGACTTCCTGAGAAGCACGGGAACATCCGTCGGGAGGTGCTTAACCCGCTTTTTGTGCCTTGGCCGAGATCGCTTCGCGGTCGAAAAGGACTGCCGATCCGTCGCCGAGGATACGCCGGACCTGCCGAAGTTGCTCGACCTGTGTGTCGACCCTGTCGACATTTTCGGACAACATTCGGAACAAGGCAATTTTCCGGCTCTTGGTCATCTCGGGATTCTCGAGGTGAAAGAGTGCGAGACGGATCACGATGAGCGGGTTGTTGATTTCGTGCGCGATCGTTGCGAGGGTTTGGTTGGCATCCTTCAGCCGGCTTTGCAGCGAGTCGAACTCTCTCAGCTTATTCTCGGTTTCGGAATACCTCACCGCGCTCATGAACGCCCACGAAAAGAGGGGCGAATTCACTTCCGCCACGTTGAGCATATCGTCGACGCCGGCTCGCCGGTAGTTTTCGGGGACACCGTTTCCGGTCTCCCAGGTGAGGACCACAATCGGGACCGCGATCCCTCGTGAGCGGAACGTGCGCGAGAACCGAACCACCGTCGGGGAGGGAACATGCTCGCCGAAAACGATCGCTTCGACGCTTTTGCCCGCCGCTTCGATTGCTGCGCGCTTCGCGCGTGACGCGAGTGCCGTCACTTCAAATTTTGTGGCTTCGCTGGCCACGGGAGTCGCTTCGAGGAGCGCCTTAAACTTCGGCGACGTTCCAATGGCGAGAACACGCATTGTTTCCATAGAGAGATGTCGGGGGATAGGTTGCTAGAACGCGGGTGACAACGAGTGATTTCTCACCTTGCCGTTACCCTTCGGATTCAGCATTTCGGAAAGCGAGTGGAGAATCTCGTCGATGCTTTTTCCCTTTTCCCAGATGTCATCCGCGACCGTGGTGCGGAGGCGCTCCCGGGTTTCATCGTCGAGATACGCGGACATCACGATGACCTTCAGCTTGTTGTCTTTCTTGCGGGACCTCAAGAGCTCGAGGACCTCGAATCCATCCACCTTGGGCATTTTCAGGTCGAGCAGAACAACTTGAGGTCTGCGTTCTCCGATCAAGAGCAGCGCTTCATACCCGTCGTCGGTGGTGATGACATTGGCATTGTCAAAATGCGAGCAGATCGCCTCCTTCATCAGGACGGTATAAGCGAGGTCGTCATCCACGATGAGAAACGTTGTCTGCCGGTCATCCACAAAATTGAACGGCACATCCATGCCGGCCGCAATGAGAAACCTCTTCAGGTCTGCGGGCCACACTCGATAGTGTCCGCCGTAGGTTGTGAATGCTTTGATTGCGTCGCGGTAAATCCAGTTGAGGACGGTTTTTTTGCTCACTCTGCAGATCTTGGCCACGAGGCCGACGTTGAGCGGTTTCCGATACACCGTCGAAGACTTCAATCCGTTCAGATTTTGTCGATATTCTACCATCTCGCCCCTCTAATCTCCATGATGCCTCCAAACCTGAACTATGATGAATCTAACTCGAATATAAGAGAAAGGGGAACGAAGAATGTGATGATTGTCACCCGTTGTCGCTCCCATCACGCTGGGCACTCTTGATTTGAAGCGGTTGCCGGGGCCGGTCCGGATGCGTTCAAGCCCGGCCGGATGAGGGCATTCTCAGAGGTTTTTGATGACCTTTACAACCTTCCAGATCAGCGTTACATCGCGCTTCCGGACGGTCATCGGCTCAAAACTCGAATTGAGCGGGATCAAATGCACGTACTGATCGTCGATTTTGACCTTCTTCAGGACATCCTCGTCGTTGACCCGGACGACGCAGATATCGCCGGTATGAACCTCTTGCTGTGGGCTTACGACCACGATATCTCCATCCTCAATCCTGGGCGACATGCTGTGTCCCTTCACAACGAGCGCGAAAGCGCTGCGATCTTTTACATTATCGACGGTGACGTAGCGTTCGACATGTTCCGGATGAAACTGAATTGCGGCTTTCCCCGCCGGAACCGAAGACAGTACAGGAATGTCGACGAGTGTAACCCTCCTGAGGGATTTCTCCCGGTGAAGCGGGATGATGTTGCCGGGGGACGATGTGGATATCCCCGCCCGGTCCCGGCCGCCCGGGAACGCCTGAACCATATCGCCTTCGCCGGTGAGGAGCCATTCAGGCCGCACACCGGTCTGCTTGGCAAGCCGCATGAGGTAGTTGCTGTCAGGCACCTGCTCTCCCTTCTCCCACCTCTGGAGCGTGCGCGCCGCGACGTCAATTTTAGTCGATAGAGTCTGCTGGTCGAGTTCCCGATGTTCGCGGGCTGAGCGGATCCGGTCCGCTAAGGTCGTTCTCATTTTACCCCCGGGGTAACGTCAGTTTTGTCAATATGAGTTGCAATAGCGACATATTTGTCGTCACCGCAAATATATCATTTTTCCCCGGTGTTGTCAAGTTCAGGAACAGATTACCTTGGCACGCTACCGAAGAACCAGCATCTTAATGACGCTTCGAAAGGCGTAATTGTCTCCGCCGACTGCTTCTGCTGTCATCCTGCAGAAAAACACGCCCGAGGGGAGGTCGGAAGCATCGATTCGCTGGAAGTAGGAACCCGCCTCATACAGCGCATTATCAAGAAGCACCTTGGCTTCTTCGCCCAGGACATTGTAAATCTTGAGCGTCACGCGTGCCTGCCTGGGCAGATCGAATTGTGTTGTCGTGGCTGGATTAAACGGATTGGGATAATTCTGATGCAGGGCAAATTCCCGCGGAACGGTTGCACGGGGCGTTAGGAGAAGCGCGAGATCGGGTATCTCCGCACCCTCGATGACTGTAAACCCTTTCGCGTGAAGGGGCAGTGCCTTCCTCGCCGATCCCTGTGTGATTATTTCCAGGGACGCATCTCTTTCAGATTCAAGGACATCCCAACTCAAGATGAGCGGAAATCGCGGGACCTGGATCGCGATCGGAAAGACCGCGGTCTTCCCATTTCCGGTCTCTGCGTGCTCGGCAAGCCGGCCCGTCTGAAACCTGACGTCGAATACCTCAGCCGGGGCCGGGGGCAGTTCCAGTCCGTTCAGATCTCCGGACGCCCGACGCCCTGAAAAATAGAGCGTACGGGTCCTGCCGTCCGGATCGCGAAAATCGAGGGTTGAGAAGCCCTTCTCTCTGGCGTTATCCGGCTTGAGTAGTCCTGCGATTGCGCCGTCGGATCCATGCCCATCGGCGGCCGCGGGCATCGTTGCGTTCGCAGAAACGACGATTCTTCCGGGACCGTCCGTCCTGACCCAGTATGCCCCTCCCGGCTGCAGGGTATCCGCCGCGAAATATCCCCGGAGATCCGAGTATCCGAGGAATGGCGAACTGAAGTGCACTCGGGGAAGAGGAATAACGCTGTTTGCGGGGGCGGGAAAAGAAATCGAGCCGATGAGGTTCCAGTTCCGGCGGACATCGATGGTATCAGCCCCAATTGCCGCTCCCGCGAGATCGATTCGCTGGTCCGCGGAAAATTTCACCCAGTACCCGATCCCGCCTCTCAGTGTATCATGCTTTGTATATCCGCTATCGTATGAGAAAGCCGGGGAGACCGCCCCTGGCAGCACCATCTCTCTTCGATAGTCCCCCACCTTGACAGGCAGCGCAAGCATGTTCCAACCGGCCTGGACGACAAAATTCGGAACCATCACAGCCAGTGCAAGGGGGACCGACACTACGGGACGGCCCGGATCGTTATTCGCAATTGAAAGACGCATATGATAGAGCCCCACGGGGAGATTCGCATGAAACGCGATCGCCACATTGCTCTTTTCCCCGGGGGAAAGTGATCCCGTGTCCGGGGAGAGGGCGACCGAGGCCACGGGCCCGGCGTGGACTGTCTGACACCAGGTCCCGTTCGTAAGGATCACGAATGGAGTCATCGTATCGGGCGGAGGATAGCTGTTGTACAGAATAGCCGAGACAACGCGCCCGAAACTCGTCTTCAGGGGAAGCGCAGCGGCCTGTGAACCAACCCGTACCGGTCCATGAAATGCGGTCGCCAAACAATAGAATTTGCCCCTGCTCAGGGGCTGATTGATGGTGCCGGAAGAGTAAAACCCTTTCCCCGGCCCGGTACTTGCGATCGTCTTCCGGAGAATTTGGTGGAAGGGTCCATTCTGATTGTCGGATTCGTACACTATGAACTGGAGTTCTAACGGGCTGGAGATATCGGCGAAGGTCTTGTATTCCCGAAGCGTCACTGGATAATCGACACTGTAAACGTCCCCTCTCAAGGTCTGCGTTCCCGATTGAGGATATACGGTATCCCCTACCTGGAGAGGATCCGGATTGTTCTCAATCCGGTAGCTTAGGGTTCCCAGGCCGCTGTTTGAGATATGCAGCAATCCCACGGAGGTATCGGTCTGACGCGCCTGGATAAAAACTGAATCGGTTGCCAGTTCGATGATCGGACGGCTCCTCCCGTTTCCACGTAGCGGGACCGCGATGATCGAATCGGACGGATCATCACAAACTATATGGAGCACTCCTGCATAGGGCCCTTCGCGAACGGGGGCGAAACGCACCCCTACATCCTTATGATGGTTGACGGGGACAGAGAAGGAAGAAGCGCCAAGCGCGGAAAATGCGGAGTCCCCGATAGAGATGCTGCGAATATGGAGCGAATCGGTTCCAGTGTCTGAGACCCGGAGAATGAGCGTATCCGCGAGGCCCATGAACGCGTCTCCAAAATCGAGGCTGTCCCGGTTAAGAGCCACCTTCGGCACTCCAAGCAGCCGCAATCTGAACGGAATCCTGACCCATGGGCGTGCAGGATCGTTGGTCTTGAGTCCGATGTTCGAGAAAAACTCACCGCCGTGAGAAAAGGTATTCTTTACCACCGCGAAGGCGCCCAGGTCCGACCCGGCGGAAACATGCCCCGTGTCCGGTGAGAAACCAAGCCAACTGTTGGCTCGATCTGAGATAATGAATAAGTCGCCGATAAGCGGGTTGACAATCACGGTGCCCGTCGATGCCAGCATGTCCACATTGACCGCGGAGCCGCCGTTTACGTCGATGAGCACCATGCTCGCCACGTGCTTGGCCAGCGATTCGGGCCACGAAAGCGTTACAGGATAGGTATCGAATGCCTGAATATGGACGTGATAGGTGTCTATTTTTGCCGGACCAAGCGAGCTTCGCAGATCCAGATACAAGCCGCCCCCGATCTCACTTCTCCCCGGTATGTCGAGGAAGCGCACTTCAAACGCACCCGGAGGAGGAGGTGGCGGAGCCTCAAGTTCTCCCAGCGCGGGGTCGATCCCATAGGTGGCGTTTGGATGAACGCCGAAGCTGATTGTCTGATTGCTGCCCGTGCTGTCTGCCACGCGCAAAGGTATGGTGTATTGAATTGCTTCGTTCGGGTCGCCGTAGCTGTAGCTTTCAAGTGAGAACTTAGCCGGCCCCATCCCCGTATTATGAATCACGAAGGGCACCCTGGCGCTGTCGCCCAGGTGCAGAGTCAATGCAAGAGAGTCGGGCGTGACACTCACGGCGGGAGGGTAGACGATATTCGCACGGAGGATCACCGTCGCAGCCGGATGCGACGAGTCGTTGCTTGAGACAGTGAGTATCGACCGCTTCAACCCCGGTGTGGCCGAATACAGGTCAACATTTACGCGTTTCGCCCCGCCGGAGGCCAACGCGAAGGAAGCGATCCCGGGTGTAAAAATCGAGCTATCGGAACGGATGTCCGTCACATGGAGGGTTTCAGGGAACGACACGTTTCTGACAAAAAAGTGCCTCGAAGCCGGATAGCCGACGAACACGTCTCCAAAATCGAGGGAGTCGGGGGAAACGCTGATCGTGGGAGGAGAAGGAGCTGACGAGAACACCATCCGGGCGGAGTATGCCTGCTGAATGCCGGTCCGGTTGTCGTTCCAGCAGGGCCAGACAATTCCATGTGACGCCGTAATGCCGATATAATCACCCATATATCCGGCCGCCGTGCCGGGAATCGGCGCAGGATGAAACGGCATGTCGGTGACTCGTATATCCGCAAAGGAGTCGCCGCCATCGGCGGAAGAAGAGACATAGACGTCCGCGGAATCGTTTGTGGGAAAATTCCGGCTGTCGTAGTAAACCACGTAGAGCGCTCCGGTGGCCTGGTCCACGGTTATCCATGGAAGCCACTGATCTTTCCCCGTGGAGTCCTGATTTACTTTCTTTGGCACGCTCCATGAATCACCTCCGTTGCTCGACCGGATCAGAAAAATGTCCGGTCCGGAAACGGTCCGCTCGCCGAACGCAATATAGATCCAACCGTTGCGCACTCCCCCGGTTCGATCAACGGCCATCGATGGGAAACTGCTCACGCGAACGGAATCACTGCCCTTATACAGAAATCCGCGCATGTCATTTACCGGCCGAATCGATGTGCCGGTTCTCCAGTGGGAACCGCCGTCGGTGGATTTGTTGAAACCCAGCCGCGTGGTCACAGGCGGCGGCCAGGTATCATATGCGGACCAGGCAGCATAGACCTCGCTGCTCGGTCCAACCGCCATCGCTATTCCTTGAGAGAAATATGATCCGACGGTGTCGCTGATCGGCACGGGTGCCGCAAAATTTTGTCCCCCATCGGTCGAACGCGAAATCTTGACGGGCGATCGATAGAGGCCGAAATCAGTGTAACCGGCGTAGACGTAATTCTCAAAGGCGCTCCCGGAATTGAGGTCGACGGCAATGGCGTCTTTGTCCAGGGCGTTCGAGCGGTCGGGGACGACTGTCTCGCTCCACCCCACTCCGCTCCTCGGAGCGCGTGCGACGTCCAGGTCGGTGATATACCCCAGAGACAGGCTCGAGAAGAGGATATTTTCATTGAGATCGACAGCGACGGATGGATCTGAGCGGGAGGGATACAGATCAGCGTGCGTTGGAAGCGTGTCGCTGCCGCCCCACTGACTTCCCCCATTCGTCGAGTAATACCACCCCTGACTCCCGGAACCTCCTGTGTAACTGATAGTGTTCGAACCCGCCAGAATTACTTCAGGATTGAATGGGTTCGAAGCGACAGACAGCTCGCTCTGCATCATCCTAAAATCCGGGTGGAGGCGGATGTTGGGGTAGATTGTCGCGATCCGCGTCTGCAGGTAGATCGTTCGGGGTCGATCGGGCGCGCGCGGTTCGGAGATAGTCGGCACGGGCAAAACCGCCTTCTGACCTGCGATTGGAATCTTTCGGGAGATTCGGGGATCGGCCCCCAGCGAGATGAGTCTTTCGAGCGGCGTGACGGGGCCTTGCTGCGTTTGAGAATCCGCATAGCCGACCCTCGCAAAGAAGAGAAACAAAACGAGACTCCAGCGCGTGCTCCCTCTCATCTGCCACCTTTTGAAGGGATGATGCAAGACATTGCGTGGTGCTCACCACATGGAGAGAAGCCCCCGAGAGGGGGCTGAGGCCGAGCCAAAACGTAGCCAAAATGGTTTACAAAGTCAAACAAAGTTCGATCCGGGCAAGATCAGCCGTCTTGTCTCGATCAGAACCTGCTGATGTCCCTGCCAAAGATCCGCGTTTTCAGCCAATCGAACAGGACAAGAATCTTGTTTTTCAGGCTCACGAGCTTGGTAAGATACACCGATCTCCAGAAAAGCCAGGTCGCGTACCCATGCGCTCTCACCGTTGTAAGGTCGGCGAGCGCCCGGTTGCTCCCGATGTACGCGAGCATTCCGAAATTCCGCTCGCGGAACGGCTCGACGTTCTTCCCCCTCGCGAGCGCATTGAGACTGCGGGCGACGTAACGGCCCTCCTGCTGGGCAAGCTGGGCGGTGGCGGGAAGGTTTTTCTCCTCAAGGGTTGCGCAATCTCCCAGGGCGTAGATTTCGGGGTATTCCGGAACCCTGAGAAAGCGATCGATGATAATCCGGGAACTGCCGTCTTTCCTGAACGGCAATTGTGAAACGAGCGGCGCCGGACCGTTGCCGGTCGACCAAACAAGAAGCCCGAAAGGAACCGAGGTCCCGTCCTTCAGCCGGACGCGATTTTTATCGACGCCGACAACGCCCGAGCTCGTGCGGACTTCTATCAGCTGGCGCTTGAAATGCCGGATCGCATAATTCGAAAGCGCTGCGTCGAACGTGTTGAGAATCTGATCAGCCGCCTCGAGGAGCGTGATCTTCACCAGCCCGATAAGATCGGGGAACCCCCGCCGCAGGTCTTCAACGAGGAAATCGTGCATCTCGGCGGCAAACTCCACCCCGGTCGGGCCGCCGCCGACAACGACAAAATGGACGAGCCGCAGCCGTTCTTCCTGGGAGATCCCCGGAATGCTCGCGCTTTCGAGACAGTCGATAATTCTCTGCCGGATCCGGCGGGCATCAGAAAGCTCTTTGAGCATCAGGGCATGTTCGCGCACACCGGGAATCCCGTATGTGTTGACGATCGCGCCGGCCGCAACCACGAGCTTGTCGTACCGGAGCGGGAACGTGGAGCCGTCGATCGTGCTGCTGCACTGAACCGTCCGTTCCCGGGGATCGATCGCCGTGCACGAGGCCTGATAGTACCGGATCATGCTTCGGGATGTTCTGACCGGCTCGATGATGCTGCGGAACTCGATCGTCCCGACGGTCGTGCTGGGAAGGAGGGGCGTGAAGAGGAAATGATTCCTGGGACTGATCACAACGACGTCGTACAGCCGGGTGTCGAGCTTTTTTATGAGGCTGAACGCCGCGAACCCTGAACCGAGAACGGTGAGGTTGGGCTTTGGCGCTGCGGAGTTCACGGTCTAAGCGTCACGAAGGTTCCGCAAGTTCGTGAACGCGACCGCTAATCCCGAAGGATGCCGCGCTTCTTCAGCTCCTCACTGATGATGCGCGTCGCCTCCTGCCGGCTGATGTGCAGCCGCGAGCCGGACTCAGCGACGGCACTCTCGATCGTGCCCTGCCGGTTCGTGAGCCAGCGCCAGATGTGGTATCCCAGCCGGTTGCGGTCGTTCGGCTCCTCGGTCGGAATTGAAGCGACGCTGGAGTAGGCGATTTTTTCGAGCGAATCTGGGGGAAATAGCTCGGTGGGAGGAGGCGGTTTTGTGGTCATTCAGGAATATACAAAATTCTTCCAACGCAGGCACGCCGCTCAGTTCCACCGTGTCCCGCAGAGCGGGACGGGGCCGGAAGGACATGCATGATTCCCGAGAGGATTCGTTCAGGGGTCCTGTGCAACTTTAGGCAGCGAGGCGGATCTGCGCGGAAAGATCCTCAGGAAGAATTTGCCTTTCTGGTCCTGCTCTGCCATCAGCGCAATCTCCCGTGAGGTTCCGCTCTGCGCAGCGTAGCGGGGCGACGGCGGGACGAGGCGCGCGATTTGATTCACAAGGATGGAGGTCATTTGAACGCCGATGAATTTTTTTCCGTCCATGCCATAGGATTTGTTCAACACCGGTATCAGAACGTGCGGCGAAGCTTCGAGTGATCCAATCCCGTTCTCAAAGGATGCCTCGCTTACCCGGCGAAACGCCTGCAAGGCGGGGAAGATATCGGAAAAGCTTCCTCCTTGCCAGCGGTACGGGTTCAGACCGGCGTTCCCGTCTGAAGTGATTGTGGATGAAAGGAGAGGTTCGAGAGGAATCCGTTGAACCTGGAGCGGTTCATCGATCGCACTTTCTGAATCTTCCGGCAAAGCGTCCGCAGCGCGGCTCCCCCGAAGATCCAGGCGGGAGGCAAGCTCGGTCGCCGGCCGTTCGATAATTCTCGTTATCACCGGAGGCCGCCCGCCGGAAGACCGATGGCGAAGCTCCCGGAGGAAATCAGGCTGCGACGAATCGAGCCTGGAGATGGAGGAAATCTTTCTCGAAGAACCCTTGAGCTCCACCCAATTTCCAAACCGGATGTCGAGGGTGTCCTTCTCCATCCTCCGGCTGTCGAACGAAATGATGCGGTACGTCTCGTCGCTGGGAGGCGGAAAGAGGAGTCTGTGCTCTGAATCTACGCGAAGAACCCTCGGCGAGACGAGCCCGAACGCGCGATTCATCTGCTGTGAGATTTTTTGACCTGTGACCGCGAGCGCGCGGTCGAGAGCGCCGACAAGCCTGGAATAATCCGGGGAATTAATTCGAAACCGCTCCGAGAATTCGAGATTGAGCCAGTGGCCGAAACCGACGCTGTCGTTCGAAAACCTTCCCTGGCGGTTCGCGGCTCCGGCGAGTCTGGCATATCCCGAATCGTACATGGCCAGAGCGCAGCGAAATCCCGAAGCCTTGAGCGTGTCGCGCACCGACAGGCTGATTTGCGATATGCCCCACTGCTCGTCGGTGGTCCTGCCGTTGCTGACGACGATATCGGTCGTATCGATCGGGTGGGGGTAGACGCGGGCTGCATAGCCGTGGACCGACAGGCTTAGATGCACAAGATCGGTCAGCATCTCGTGCCATTTTTCGAACATGCTCCTTTTCAGCGTCACGACATCGAATGGAGAAACGCCGTCCGCCCGGTCGGTGCCGGATATCATCAAACATTCCGCGCTGAGCGACTGAAAGAGCTCGGCGCCCATAACGGCTGAGGTCCCGTCGTGGATCGGATGGGGAACGTGAACGTACAGCCTCTTCGCCCGGTTTCGATTGAAGACGAGCGTCCCCCAACCGCGCTTGAGGGGGGAGTTCTCCCGGAGGACATCGTAATAATTGCCGTCCATTCCCTCCGTCTGATACCGTGCAGAGAATGCACTCCGGATTTGCTTCGGCGCCGGTATCTGCAGAAGCTGGTAGTCGTACTTCGCCAGTATCCTGCGGCATTTGTCCAGGGACCGCTCACGCAAGAGAGCAAATACGATCCGCCATTCGCGCACATCTTCTTCAGAAACAGCAGCCGGCGCCATCCGGTCGGCCACAGAGTTTCTGATGACATCATCGACCAACGATTGAAGATTTGCGGAAGCCGGCGGCTGGGCGGAACCGCGGCTGAGGAAGAGTAGGATCAGCACACTGAGGAAAAAAAATAACCGTTTGTTTCCCCGGATCAAGGCTTACCTCTCTAATGGACCTGGCTGGTTGAAGTGGGTGATTTGGGAGAAGGTAGGATTGGTCTCTCCTCACCCACTTTCAAGGTAGATGAATGGCGGGAGAAAGTCAAACAAATTTGGCGGTTCTGAATGACTGATGAGTGCGGATCCTCGGCGGACTTTCGTGATTTGCTCGTTTTATTTCGAACCGTCCCGCCATGTCCCGCCCCGCTGGGCCGAGCCAGGCCAGAGCGAGGCCGAGCGAGCCGGAACCGGATCGGAACGCGTAAAGCAAATCCTGGTTTGTAAAGATTCTGTCGCGCGTGATATCCGCCTGTTGAATAGTTCGAGCGATCGGGCCCTCTGGCCGGAGTCGGCATGGCCGCCGTTCCCATCCTGGGCTATTGTCTTGATTCCTCAACGAAATTGACCGATTTTTTGGACGAACGAAGGCCAAAGGCAGGAATTTGAGCTAAATTTGGGCCTTTCTCGCTGGCACATGCTTTGCAGGCTCTCATGGCAAAGTATGATCAAGAAGGCTTATTTGCATTTGAAGGAGAACGCCATGAAACGACTTTTGATGTTGCTCTTCGCGTGCTTCGTGCTAGCGGGGATCGCCAATGCAGATCCCCCCTACGGTGAGTACGGGCACCACTACGGCATCAGGGGAAGTTTTGGAGTTTTCTACTCGAATCTTTCGCCGTATGGTGAATGGATCGATTTCAACTTCGGTTATGCATGGAGACCCGCCCACGTATCGCATGGCTGGCGCCCGTACCTGTACGGCCGCTGGGTGTGGTCAGACTACGGATGGTATTGGGTCTCGGATGAACCGTTCGGCTGGGCGGCTTACCATTACGGTCGCTGGTACTATGACGATTATTACGGCTGGATCTGGATCCCCGACGACACCTGGGGTCCGGCGTGGGTGGAGTGGCGATATGACGACGACTATATCGGCTGGGCTCCGCTCTGTCCGTACGCGTCGTTCGATGTGAGGTTCGGCGTCAGGTACACGCAGAATTGGGTGGCGCCGTATAACTATTGGAATTTTATCCCCTGCCGGTACATCGGGGCGGAACGCGTTGTTGATTATGTCCAGCCGGTCGAGAGAGTGCGGAGAGTCTTCGGAAACACACGGTCCGTGCTCGACATCCGGGCGGAGAATGACCAGGTGATCAATCGCGGCATCGATCCTCAATTCGTGGAACGCCGGGCGAATGTCCGGCTCGATAGAGTGGACGTGATCGCGCATGACCGCGCTCAGGGCGAGAGGCTTGTCAGGGACGGAAACCGGCAGCGCGTCGAGGTGTTCCGTCCGAGGCTGGACACCCGGATTCGCACGAACGACGTTCGGCCGCCCGAAGCCCGTCGTGCCGAACACCCGATATCCTTCGACGGCCCCCCGAACAGCCGGGGCCGGGACGAAGGGCGATTCAATCTGCCGGATCGTTCGCCCGATGTCCGCCGGGACACCAGGATTCAGGATCCGGGGAGGGCTGAGCGGCGATCGTCCGAGCCGCGACCGGATCGCGGGATCGACAATCCAAACCCCGATAATCGCCGGATGGAGAATCGGAACCCCGGTCAGCGCCCGCCGGATGTCCGCCGGGACACCAGGATTCAGGATCGCGGGCCGGCTGAGCGGCCGCAGAGCGACGCCCGGGAAGGTCGTAGGATGGATAGGCCGGGTCGCCCGGATCCCGGCTCCCGGGATCAGCGGGAGATGAGGGAACCCCCTCGACGTGACATGGGCAGGCAGAATAGAGAACAGCAGATTTCACGCCCACCCCGGCCGGAGCGTGCTATGCCGGAGCGTCCCATGCCGGGGCGCCAGCCGGGCGCGCCCAAGCGGGAGCCGCCGAGGGAGAAAGGTCGCGACGGACGCGACGGTCAGCGAGGCGGCAGGTAGCTAGAGCAACTTTCCAGCGGTTGATAAAGGCGATTCCGATTATGGAGTCGCCTTTTTTTATACGCTCCACCAATAGCTGACCTTCAACAGCATGACATTCGATGGGGCGGCCTGGAACGTAGCACCGAAATCATTTCCGAACGTCGAGAAGTATTCCCCATTTCTGCTGCTGCGGGCCTGCGACCAGACGAGAAAGAGCGTGCTGCCGGGAAGGTACTCCCACCTGAGCACAACGTTGGTGTTGAAGAACTGCCTGTTGAAGTCCGGGTTCTGATTGTATTGATCAGGCGCCGCGAAATCCGAGGTTCCGACAAGCCGCCGGAGGTTTTCGTAATGGCCTTTGGCGAGGAAGAGTTGCCCGTACAATTGGAGCGTGAGCTCGCGGGTAAACGTGATGGTGCTCCGGAGGGTGAAGTTCGCCTGGTCCGTGCTGCGGTCGCCGAAGATGCTCTCGGTTGTTCCGGATACCGTGATGGTATCGACCCACGCCTCCTGAAGACGGGTGCGTTGAAAGTCTGTGCTGAGGCTCCACTCCATCCACGAGATGGGCTTCAGGTTGACGCCCACCCCCCCGCCCACCAGACGCTTTTGTTTGTCGTCCCACCCGAGCTGTTGACTGAGCGACAAAACGATGCTGCCCCGTTGATCCGATGAGAGAGAGACATTCGACGTGTAGTTGATGGGTTTGCGGTAGAGGCCGTTTCCTCTCGTCTCGTGGCTGTCGTAGAGCCCGAAGTCGGCGCCGGCGTTTGCGCTCACGTCCCAGTAGTTCGAAAACAGAATGTTGGTGTTGAGGTTCACCTGCCTGAAGAAATTCGCCCCCTCGAAGGTATGACGGTGATGATAAAAAACGCCCGCATTGTACGACCTGACGACCGCGGCAGGAACGTCCTCCTTATAGGTAACCGACGCGATACCGCCGATATCGTCGGGGCTGAAGAAAAAGCCGACGTCGTCGATGTTATAATGATTCGATGTGAAGTCGGTGGAGAGCGTCCAGAGCCAGTGCTCCCCCGCGATTTTCGAGTACGCCAGCTTTCCGGCCTCCCCCGTGATACGCTCCTTGTTGGCATTCGTCGATTGAGAGAGTGCGAGAAATCCATTCAGGAGATAGGTGTTCCGGCCGAATTTCAGATTCCAGTCGTATCCGTTGGTGAACGCGGGCGCGGTGCCGCGCTTCGACGTGGAGGTGATGATCATGCCCACGTTTGAATTGTCGAGCACGTCTTGCTTCAGGCGGACGACGGCGTAATGCGCGAATGGTTCGATGATCTGTTGCGAGCGGTTTCCCGCCGAATCGACGGCCACGGCAGTTTCTTCGGGGGTGAACGCCTGCATCATGCCGAGAGACAGACCTCCGTTGGTTCTACCCGTGAGCTTGGCCGCTCCGAGAATTGCCGTCTGTTGAGGCAGATCTTCGATTCTCCCTCCCGCAGGGACGGAGACCTCGAAGGGTGAAATTGCCCTGCCGATTCTCCGCGAATAGAAGAGACCGGGCCCGCGATCATCTCCGAAGGTTGTGAAATGAATAATCTGCGTTCCCTCGATGAAGAACGGGCGCTTCTCGGGATAAAATGTCTCGAAGGTGGTGAGATTGAGAACGTTTGGATCCGCCTCCACCTGTCCGAAGTCCGGGTTGACCGTGGCGTCGATCGTGAAATTGCTGGACAGACCGTATTTGAGATCGAGACCCGCATTGCCGAGGAACTCTTGGCGTCTTGCCGCGAAGCTTGACGCGGGATCATAGCGCTGTTTGCTCGTGGCGAACGGAAGCACCTCGACCTGCCGAGCGTCGGGAAGATGGCGCAGTCCGAGCAAATGACCGTAGCGCGAAATGAACCCGCTCTCGCTCTTCGGCGTAAACGCCCAGCGCTCGGTCTCCTGTTTGCGGCTGATGTATCGCAGAAAGTTGATTCCCCATACATTTTCAGCCGTATCGGAGAGAGCTGTCCGGTAGCGGAGAATGTGAAAGGGAATTTTTATCTCGGCACACCAACCCTCGTTCGTGAGCCTTGTCTGCAAATACCAGACGGGGTCCCACGAATCATCGGTCCGGTTTCCGTCATCCGACTCCAGAATATCCGATTTGACCCCGGCTGCGTTGAACGAGAAATTGACCCCCGTCTGGTGATCGTGGTACGCGTCGATCCGGATTGAGGCTCCGTCGGATTCGATCTGGTTATCGCGGCGGGTGAGACGGGCGATGATTTTATCGGGTTCGGAGTCGTAGAACATGCAGCCGAAGTAGAGAGCTTCATCGTCGTACAAAACACGAATTTCAGAGCGCTCGGAGGCAGGTTTCCCTTCCTCGGGATCCCGCTGGACGAAATCGGTCGCCGGTTCCGCGAGCTTCCACACGGCTTCATCAAGCATGCCATCGATCCGGGGCGCAGTATCCACGCGCACCGCGCGCACGCTGCGCGGATTATCTCCTCCCCGGGCCGCGGCGGCCAAGAGAACGGAGATTGCCAAAATAACAATCGATCGCATCAATTCGGGGGCTGGGAATAGTTCGATTGAAGAAACGCTGCGGGGAAAATAAGAAAAGGGAAACAGACTTACAAGCGGTGGGGAGGCTCCGGAAAACGCGCACGCAAAATATCAGGGCGGCAGACCTACAAGCCGCAGTGAACGCAGGCGGTGGCCCAGTTCAGAATTTCCCGTTCCGCCGCTCCCCCCGCGGAATGGAAACCGGGATCCTCCGCGTCCCTCAACGGTTCAGCTTCGTTCGCCCAGCAGGAGCTCGATCTGACTTATCAGCTCATCCTCCATGTCCGGCCCGCTGAAACCGATACTCTTGAAAGCGACGTTGCCTTTCTTGTCGATGATAAACTTCGTCGGAATGCCCTCCACCTCGTACTTTTCGGCAACCTTCTTTCCGCTGAGCACATCGAAGACGACCGGGAACGTGTACTTGTGCTCCGCCATGAATTTCCTGGCGTTTTCAACGGTGGCGGGAATATCCTTCTCGCGCTCCCAGGTGTCGACGGCAAGAAAAACCACCTTGTCGTTGTCCCTGTATTTTTCATGCACTTTCTGGAGATAGGGGAACGATGCCTTGCACGGGCCGCACCAGGTCGCCCAGAAA
>DASQAZ010000121.1:0-17142 GCA_035635475.1 Bacteroidota bacterium
TAGTTTATCTTTCTCAGCATCCTTCAGCCGCTGCCCTTCGGAATTTCGCCGTGTCGCCTCCTCCCAGATCTTCTTTCGCTCATCATCAAGCGTTCGCTCAATTTCGAGTTTCATCGATCGCTCTTTTTCTTCGAGTTCGCGTTGCCTCTTCCGCAGTTCCAACTCTTGCTTCCGCAAGGACTCCAATTGGCTCGCCTTGTCTTCAAGCTGCTGCTTCAAATCCTTGAGCTCCATCGAGGTTTCTTCCTGTGCTCGTTTCTTCGCCTGAGCTTCAAGTCTTGCGCGCTCTTGAGCGAGTTTATCCTCGAAGGCTTTTTTTTGGGCATCGAGGGCGATCTCCCTCTCCGCGTCCTTCTTCTTTATGTCATTGAGAAACTGGCCTCGAAGCTTCTCCTCGATGTCATGAGTAAACGCTTCGGTTAACTTGATTTTGGTCCCGCACTTCGGACATGAAATGAATTCTTCAGCCATCTTTGGGTTCCTGTTTAAGAAATCTTCATTACCTAGACCGTTCAAAACCATGCGGTGAGACTTGCGGAAACCATCAAGAGATTACTGCCGTAACGACCGTTGCCGGTTTGTCCATCATACACCGGCGTCCAGGATTGAAACGCGATCGACCCTCCAATCTCCCTTGTCCCTTTGGTCCCAAATCGCTGAGTTTCTTGAGCGACCAGAAATGATTGACTTCCCGCCAACAGGAATCCGGCACCGATGCTGCGCTGCACGAACCTTTTCATGTTCTGACTCCGTATTAGAATGGACGAGGATGATAGGGCAACCGGCGGCTGTCGCCTCCCCGAACTTTGGATCGCCCTCTTTCTGGTTCGGATTCTCTGGCAAAATACGCAAATATGGTCAGACAATCAAAGAAAATGGCGTTGCACAGAACCCCTGGCCCTGGAGCATGAAAGAGAGCAACAATCGGGTGGATTAGGACCTCCAGAGGATTTATATTGTGGATGGAACGTGTGAGACTCAAACCATCTGACCCAGAAAAAACCATGATTAATCTTTCACGACAAAGGAATCAGTGGACCACGGATTATGGGCGGATTGAGAAGGCGCTGGGATATATAACAGAACGTTATCTTCAAAAGCCGCCCCTCAAGGAAATTGCGGAGAAGGTCCATTTGAGTGAATATCATTTCGACAGGTTGTTCAAGCGATGGGCGGGCACGAGTCCCCAGCGATTCCTCCATTTTCTCACGAAGGAGCATGCCAAGCGACTCCTCGGGGAGTCCAGGGACCTGCTCGACGTGGCCTACACATCGGGGCTTTCGAGTCCCGGACGCCTCCACGATCTCTTCGTGACGTATGAGGCGGTGTCCCCGGGTGAGTTTAAGAGCAAAGGCAAGGGGTTGACGGTCAGATTCGGATTTCATCCGAGTCCGTTCGGCGAATGCATGATAGCCGTGACGGATCGGGGGATCTGCGGATTGGAATTCTTAGGCGCAGACGAACACGATCTCGCACTCAAACGCCTGAGGAGCAGGTGGCCGGACGCCGAGATCATCGAAAACACGGAGACGACTCGATCGTTCAACGAGAAGATCTTCCGGCGCCAAAAAACGAATGGCACCTCCCCGATCCATCTTCTCCTCAGAGGCACGAATTTTCAGATCAAAGTGTGGGAGGCGTTACTCAAAATAGCGCCGGGCCGAGTAGCTACGTATGAGGACGTCGCTCAACTGATCGGCAAACCACTTGCATCTCGCGCAGTCGGAAATGCTCTGGGGCAGAATCCAATTGCATACCTCATTCCGTGCCACAGGGTAATCTTGGAATCGGGGGCACTTGGGAATTACCGGTGGGGCCCGGCGAGGAAGAAGGCGATGTTAGGATGGGAAATGTTCAGTCGGTCAGAGTCGATGCTCCGCACCGCAAGCTGATCGCGCGCATGCCGCCGGCTCGTTAGAACACATGCCCTTTCTTGAATTGCAAGATGCTCACGCTTGTAATGATTGCCGCAATGAGAAGAAGCACCCCCAGGTTCGGAAGAATATCCACTAAGGGCGCGCCTCTCCAGAGAACCTGAAGAAACCCATCCATCGCCCAGTAAACGAGTGTAAGTTTGCTGATTGCCTGAATGAAGCCCGGCATGAACGTTGTGGGAAACCACGCTCCGCCGATCGAGCTCATAGCGAGGATCAGAAACGTTCCGAGGCCGCGGGCCTGAGACTGAGTCTTGCTGACCGCCGAAAGCAGCATCCCGAACGACGTGCATGCCATTGACGCGCCGACCAACAACAGGGTGAGAGCCACCAGATTCGAAAGAATGTCGATCTTGAACAGAATCGACCCGAAAACGAAGAGCACGGCGAGCTGTATGAAGCCGAGCGACATGTTAAACAAATACTTGCTCCACAGAATCTGAACTCGCGATATGGGGGAGGCGAGGATTCTCAGAACGACACCGCTTAGCTTTTCTTCAAAGAGGGAAACCGAGGAAGCGGTCAGCGTGAACATGAGAAACATCATCGCCCACCCGCCGACACTTCGCGTCGCCCAGGGATTCGCGATGTTCTTTCCGACAAGCTGTTCCGATTCAAAGTCGAGAACATTCTTGAAAAACTCCTTTCCTCCCTTCGATTCTTGGGAGGTCGATGCGATGGTATCTTTGAGCGACGGAAAAACGATCTTGCTCGTATCAATGTTGAAGTATCGGCTCACCAGCGATTTAATGCCGGTATTAAACGCCGTTCCGGAGTCCAATCCAAGATATCTGACCGCTTTGCGCTGCATTCCCTCGATGAATGCACCCGGAAGCTGCGACATGATCGTCTGCGTGAGCACTCCCTGGATGATCTGCATTTCCATGTCATTCTTCGGATCGTAATAAAATTTCAGCTTCAATCCGATTGAAGTGTCTGTGTAGGCATCAGGCGGAATAACTAGCGCGGCCGATGCGTTCCCTTTCCGCACATAGTCCTTGATCGTGACCGTATCGAAGGGTATCTCGATCCCGCGCTCATCCTGATAGGATTTCACAAGGCTGAACGTCCGGGTGGTATCGAGCACCTTCTCGATATTTCTCCCAATTGGTGAGGAGCTTGCATTCAGGAAGGCCAATCTGAGATGCTCGGGCCCCGAATCCACGTTGCCGAAGATGGAACCCCAGATTGCGATGAGAGCGATCGGGATGAGGAACGTAAAGCCCATGGCGACCCGATCGCTCAGGAATAATTTGTACTCTTTGCTGATGAGCGCAAGGACGGTTCTCAATCTCTCAAACTCCTCCCCGTCAGGTTGAGGAAGAGCGCCTCCAGCGTCGGCTTGCTCATTTGGATGAAGCGTGTACTGACCCCCTCATCCTCCATGCTCTTGAAGAACGAAGAGAGGCGGAAGGTTCCGTTTGGCTTGAGCTCGTAGCGATCATCATCGTCGACAACCGTTCCGAATTGCCTGAACTTCTCCAATTTCTCGATGGTCGATGAATTCTTGATGATTGAAATCGATTCTTCATACGACAGCTTCGCAAGGAGGTCATCGAGCGTACCCTCTGTGATGATTGTTCCGGAATCGATGATCGCGATTCGCGTGCAAAGCCGCTCTGCTTCCTCCATATAATGGGTCGTATAGACGATCGTTTTTCCCCCGCGGTTGAGCATCTCCAGATAATCGAAGATCGCGTTGCGCGACTGGGGGTCAACGCCAACAGTCGGCTCATCGCACAGCAGAAGCTTGGGATCATGGAGGAGGCTTGCGATCAGGTTGAGCCTTCGCTTCATCCCGCCGGAGAACGTGCTCACCTTATCTTTGCGCCGGTCATACAGCTCGACGGCTCTGAGCCGCTCTTCGATCCGATCCCGGAGGGTTCTCTTTTCAATGTGATAAAAACTCCCGAAGATCTCGAGGTTTTCCTGGGCGGAGATGTCATCGTAAAGGGCGAGCGATTGGGGAACCAACCCGATATTTTTCCTCGCCTCCAGGTTATCGCGCGTCACCTTTTCGTCGCCGACGAAGATCTCGCCTGCGTCCGGATCGAGATACCCGATGAGAAGATTCATCAACGTCGATTTTCCGGCCCCGTTGGGACCCAGAAGTCCAAAAAATTCTCCATCCGCTACGGTGAGAGAGACATTCTGGAGCGCCGTGACGGTCGGGAATTTTTTAGTAACGTCGCTGATTCTAATCATAAAATAGAGAAACCCTCCCCTGAGGAAGATGACGCACAGCCCCGGAGAGAGCGCTTCAGTGCCTGTTCGCGCGGGCGGTTGAAAGCATCGAATAGATTTCGGAGATCACTCTTTATAGATTTTGACGACCGGCTTCCCGCCGTCATCGATGTAGGCACGGTACATTCCGGTCGTGTTGAAGGGCATTGCAATATTCCCATGGCCGTCGATCGCGATGACTCCGCCGTCACCCCCAATTTTCGGCAGCTTCTCCATAACAACTGTCTGAGCGGCCTTCTCGAGCGGCACACCGGTGTATTCCATCATAGCGGAGATGTCATGAGCAACCGCCAACCTGATGAAATATTCTCCCGTGCCCGTCGCGGAAACGGCGCACGTCCGGTTGTCTGCATACGTCCCCGCACCGATGATCGGAGAATCGCCGACGCGTCCGAACCTCTTGTTCGTGGTGCCGCCTGTCGATGTGCCGGCGGCCAGATTTCCCATCTTGTCGAGAGCAACACAACCGACGGTTCCATGTTTCTTTTGCGAAGAATCCTCGGGTGCGACCTGCTTTCGCGGTGCGCCAGAGTCTTTCTTTTCATCCTCTTTCGCCTTCAGGTATTGTTGCCACCGTTTCTCGGTGTAGAAGTACTCCTGCGGAACCAGCTGTACGCCGTGCCCCTTGGCAAATGCTTCGGCGCCTTCTCCCACCAGCATGACGTGAGCCGATTGTTCCATCACCAGCCGGGCGAGGCTGATCGGGTTCTTAATATGCTTTACTGCCGCGACCGCACCGGCTTTGAGGGTCCTGCCGTCCATGATCGAGGCGTCCAACTCGTTGGTTCCTTCGTGCGTGAAAACGGCTCCCTTTCCGGCGTTGAAGAGAGGGGAATCTTCAAGAATCTTGATCACGGTTTCAACCGCATCGAGGCTCGTGCCGTTCTTCTGTAGAATTCCGTATCCTGTGTTGAGGGCCTCCAGGAGTTTGTCCGTGTATTCCTTCTCAAGTTCGGGAGTCATCTGCCCTCTCGAGATCGTGCCTGCGCCACCCTGAATGACGAGCCGATACGGATGCATCGTTGTCTCGCCCTGTCCGTAAGTGTATTCTGCGGCAATCAGAAGCACCCAGAAGACTCCCAGGGTGATCGAACCGGAGATCAAGTTTATTGAATTGGTCATCTCGTTCCGCTCCTCGAAGTACGATTCGAAAAACTCCGTCTCGTCACCGGCCGCCCGACAAACTCTCATACCGAAAGCATCCCACGACATGATCATTCACCATTCCCACCGCCTGCATATGCGCATAGCAAATCGTGGATCCGACGAACTTAAAGCCGCGGGATTTCAGGTCCTCACTCAACTTATCTGATTCGCGCGTTCGCGGTGGGATTTGTCCCATCGATTTCCGGGTATTTTGCTTCGGCTTTCCACCGACAAACTGCCAGATATAACGATCGAAGCTCCCGAATTCGCTCTGCACTTCCAGAAATGCCTTGGCGTTCTGGATCGCCGAATCAATCTTCAGCCTGTTTCGGATAATGCCTGGGTTGCCAAGCAATTGCTCGACTTTCCTTTTGCCATAGTGTGCGACTTTATCCGGATCGAAACCTTCGAACGCTTTTCGGTAGTTCTCTCGTTTCCGCAACACCGTTATCCAGCTCAGGCCTGCCTGAGCTCCCTCGAGAATCAACATCTCAAACATCTTCTGGTCATTGTGGACAGGTACACCCCACTCGCGGTCATGGTAGTCGATATACAGTGGATCGGAACCCGCCCATCCACATCTGGTCTTCGAATCAGTCAGTTTTCCGTGCCCGTCGTCCATTTCTCGTCCATTCAGGCCATGAGCCGCTTCAACATTTGAATCTGACCGGCGTGATAAACATCGTGCGCCGCGATCCCTGCGATCATCGCCGAGTTTGTAACTCTGCTGCCGGTGGATTTCCTCTTGAGGCCTTTCCGGTCCAGCCCTAGAACTACATGGCGCAGCCTGCGATGGCAATCTTCGAGAAGTTTTCGATCCTCTTGCCACGCGTCGGCAGATAGTTTGTCCGGCCGTTCAAACCAATTCCTTCCCTTGAGGGGGAATGACTTAGCCTTCTCGCCCGTGAGCCTTCGACGGACCGCGTATTTCCAGTAGGCCGCATGAACGGCAATTTCCCAGATATTATGCCGTCCCGCCCCTGGACGCCACGCCGCCTCACGGTGCGTCACGCCGCGGATTGACCCGCGAAGGTTCGGGCCGTGCCACGCCGCCTTTTGGTAGGCCTCGTCGATAATTTTAAGCAAGAGCGAGATCTCGCGGTCGGGTTTTTTCGATTTCATCTTTTCATATCATTTCTTCCCCGACAGCCGTTGCTTGATCTTCTCGATGGTTTCTTTCGCGACTCCAGCCGTCCCATCCGCCTGATCGGCCGCAATTTTTTCCAGCGCTGGAAGCGCAGAGGCATCGCCTATTTCTCCGAGCGTTTGCACCGCCCTGAACTTAATTCCAGAATCCTTATCATTCATGAGGGATTGATAGAGTGCCTTTACCTCCTGTTTCTCTTTTGCATACCGGTGGAGAATGGACAGCGCCGTATGCCGGGTGGAGATAGGCTTTCCGTAGCGCACATCCACCAATGCGGTGGCAACTGCCTTTACCGAATCCAATTTCGCGAGCGCATCGAGCGCGGCGTTCGCGACATTGTTCCGATAGGACGGCCGATCGAGGAATTCACTCAGCGTCTGTTTAGCCCCCAAAGAATCAGCCTCGGCAAGAGCACGGAGGGCGCTGGATACGACCGAATAACTGGAGTCGCTCAGGGCGCCTCTGAGCACCGCCACCACGTCGTCGCCCCGGAGTTTTCCAAGTTGCGTCAACGCGGCGCTGCGTACGGAAGACTTTGCATCCCTGGCAGCACCGGTAAGCGCTATCTTGATCTGTCCTTTCAAAGAATCATTCGCCAGTTTAACCTTCCCCAATGCGGTAATCCCTTCCCTTCGGACGTTCCAGAATGGGTCCTTCAACGAGACGCGTGAGAACAACGGAACGAACGACTCGTTGTTGCGGGCTCCCGCAAGCGCCCTTAGGGCAAGGGTTCGGTCGACTGAGCCGGGGGCGGCCTCCGCCTGGTATTGCCATTCATCGTTCGGTTTTTCGAACTTCAACTCCTTCAGGATCCAGCCGCCCTTATCAAAAATAACGAGCTTCGGCTTCAGCTCCGACTGCAGGACAAAGGTCGTATCCTTGGTCAGGATGTTCACCCGTTCCGTTACCGCTCCGGCGGCAGAGGTGATTTCAATGTCGACGGGCGTGCGAAATACTCCGGTGAGGCTGTCCATTTTTTGTGTTTGCTTCACAGAGAGGAAGATCGACTTCGCCGAATCGCTCCACCGATACTTTACGTCAAAAATCGGGTGACCCGCTTTGTATACCCACTGATCGAAAAACCATGCGAGGTTCTGACCCGTGACTTCCTCGATTGCGACCTTCAGGTCGTTTGTCTCGACCGGGGCAAATTGATGCTTCGTGATATAATGGTTGAGCGACTTCCAGAAAAGCTGATCACCGAGCACGAATCGCAGCATATGCAGGACCGCCGCTCCCCGCGGATAGACATTCGTTCCGTAGGATCCGACGCTGACAATCGGTTTCCGCCCGACTGCCGTATCGATGTGGACTCCCGCCTGCTGGCTGTTGAACATCATAAGCTGGAATTCATCTTTACCGAGCCAGTATTCATGATAGAGCGGATCGAAATAACTTGCGAAGCTTTCATTGAGCCACAGATGCCGCCAGTCCTTGCAGGTTACGACGTCACCCCACCATTGGTGGGCAAGCTCGTGAGCGATGAGACCGGTCGGTAAGTTGTCGAGCCGTTGTCGCGCGTCGTAGACCGTCGCCCAATCGAGAAGCGATGTGGCGCTTGTATTTTCCATTCCGCCTTCGATAAAATCTGTGATCAGGACCTGGGCATATTTCTCCCAGGGATATGAATAGCCGATCTTTTCATTGAAGAACTTCACCATGTCCGGGGTTTGGCGGAAACACATTCGCGCATCCGCCGTATCGTCCCGGAAAACGTAATATTGAAGCGGCAACTTGCCCGCCTTGTCGTGCAGGACCGCATAGTCCCCCGCCGCGATTGCGATCAGGTAGGAACAATGGGGCTTGTTTTCCCTCCAGTGAAATGTCTTCGTGCCGTCTTTCTTGTTTTCCTTCATGCTCACCAGTTCCCCGTTTGAGAGAACGGTGTAGCTCTTTTTCACGGTCGCGATCAATTCCGAAGTCGCCTTGTCGTTCGGAAAATCGTAACAGGGGAACCAGAAGTGATTGTCCATATCCTCACCCTGAGACCAAATCTGCCAGGGTTTGTCGGGATAGCCCGAATCGGGCTGTGTGAAGTACAGGCCCTTCTTCGGTGTGCATGAATAGTCGATGGCGACCGTGATGGTGTCGCCGTATGAATACGGCTTGTCCAGGTGAACTACAAGCATCTTCGGTTCAACCTCGTACCGCACGGGCTTGCCCAACCCAAGCGTCACCGAATGGATATCGAGCTGCTCGGCATCAAGTTCGATATTTTTAAATTCAGACAGGAAAGGAACCAGCGTGACCGCTGCCTTACCCATGACCATCTTCTTCTGTTCATCGAATGAAACTTCGATCTTGTAGTGGACAACATGGTATGTCCGATTGCGCGCTTCCCCCTCATCGCGGACGGGAAAGACGGACTGAGCCCGTGACAGGAGGGGCAGGGCGAGAAAGCATAAAACGAGAATGGATCGGATCATGGATGTTCCTTCTTGCCTCCCCCGGGTGAACGGCTCGTGATTTGGCTCGATCTTCGCGGTAAATGTAAGAAGAACTAGGGAACGAAGCAAGGCATCTGCTCACCTTGACTTTGCAATCATCTTTTGCTATTTTGCCCGTCACACGCCCGCACATCGTGCAATAAAATATCGTTGCACACCCCGGTAATTTCCTGTAAGACGCGGTATCCATTTCTTGTCCGACAATCAGGGGGATACTATCCGAATCTCCTCGGTGCCAAGAATCGTTGTTTGGCTTTTCATTCTCTTCTTCGCCCAGACCGGGGTTTTTTTCCCATCCAGTGTTCAGTCGAAACAACGAGGGGCGGGACGCTCCGCGCCTCGATTGGCTGAGCGTAACGAGCAAACATCCGTCAGGAAGCTCCTCTCCGCCCGTTATCGCTATCGTGGGACGCAACCGGCTTCGATGAAGGGCAACCCACATCCCGGCCGGTTCACGCCGTTGAAGAGGGGCGACTTGCTGGCCCCAAATCCGGCGGCCGCAGGCGCGCCAGAGATGCATGCGGTCGGCGCACCCGCAGCGCCACGGGGCCCCAGCATGCTATTGCGCCCGATGAAATCCGCGTCCTCAGATTCCGTCCGGCAGGAATGGCTCGCAATATACGCGTCAGGGATGGCGGCGTCGGAAGACTACGGCGTCGCAGTTGCGCGTGATGCCAACGGCAATGTGTATGTTGCCGGATACGGGGATTCGTCCACGACAGGCAACGATATCCTGACAATAAAATACAGCTATACCGGGATCAAACAGTGGTCTGTCCGGTACAACGGAGTATCGAACGGCCAGGATCGGCCTTCGAAGATCGCGGTGGATGGATCCGGCAACGTCTATGTCGCAGGGTACAGCGAGGGGTCCGGAACCAAATATGACTACGTTACACTCAAATACAATTCGAACGGCATTCAACAGTGGGTCATACGCTACAACGGCCCGGCGAACGGCGACGATTTCGCGACCGCCCTCGCGATAGATGGCCTCGGCAACGTTTATGTAACCGGGTACAGCGCCGGGTCCGGCTCGGGTTATGACTACGCAACGGTGAAGTACAATTCCAATGGTGTCCAGCAGAAAGTGTTCCGCTACAATGGGACGGCGAACGGTGACGATTTTGCCGTGGCGGTCGGAATCGACAATAGTAATAGCGTTTATGTTGCAGGATATGCCGCCGCATCCGGCGCTGGGAGGGATTACGTCACGATCAAGTATGATGCCGCGGGAAATCAGCGATGGGCTGTCTCCTTCAACGGGAGCGGGAATGGGGATGACGTGGCTGTCGGTCTGGGCATCGACAATGCTGCGAATGTATACGTTGCCGGTTATTCCCGGGGTTCGGGAACGGGTGACGATTATGCGACCATCAAGTACGATTCCTCCGGGACGCAGAAGTGGGTGAACACTTACAACGGTCCGGCGAACGGAAGCGATCATACTTCGGCGATTGCCGTCGACGGCGCCGGTAACTCCTTCGTCACAGGATCCAGTCTCGGGAGCGGCACAGGGTATGATTACGCAACGATCAAATATACGACTGCGGGCACCCAATCATGGGTCCAACGATACAACGGCGCGTTCAACGGCGATGATTTCGCATCCGGAATCACACTGGATCCCTTTGGGTCGGTCTATGTAACTGGTTCGAGCGTCGATGCGTCCGCCATTTTTTTTAATGAGGTGACGGTGACGTATAGTGGGACAGGCATTCAACAATGGAATCTCCGATACCGGGCCTCGCAGTCGAACGACAGCTACCCGGCCGCCATCGTATACGATGGATTTGGACATGCACTCGTCGCGGGATACAGCGATTTGCAGGACGGCAGCGGCTATGATATTGCCACGGTCTCCTATGATATGGGCGGCAGCCAGTGGTGGGAAGCCCGCTTCGACGGGCCCGGCATCAGCGATGACGTAGCTTCGGCTGTGGCCGCCGATCAGTCGGGAAATACGTACATCGCCGGTTACAGCAGATCCTCGATTACCGGTTACGATTATGTCACCGTAAAGTACAGTGCGGTGGGCGCACAACAGTGGGCAGAACGCTATGACGGTCCTTCGAGCGGCGATGACATAGTTTCTTCCCTTGCAATCGATGATGCCGGCAATGTTTACGTGAGCGGTTATAGTTATGACAGTTCAGGAACCTCATCCGAGTACGCAACCGTAAAGTACGATCCGGCAGGCGTGCAGCAGTGGGTGGCGCGATACTCCGGCTTGCTCGAAAGCACGAACTTCGCTTTCGACCTGGCAGTGGGCAAGGGTGGTGATGTCGTTGTCACGGGAACAGGCAGCGATAGCTCCGGCGCCGCGTTCGATTATATCACTGTCAAGTACAACAACACCGGGGCGGAACAATGGGTCGCCAGATACAACGGCTCCGGGAATGGAGGCGACTTTGCGGCCGCGGCCGCGATCGATTCATCCGGCAATGTGTTCGTGACCGGAGCGAGCGACGAAAGCTCGAACAGGGGGTACGACTACGGAACGGTCAAGTACGACGCGACAGGACACGAGCTGTGGAATGCGCGATATAATGGCCCGGCAAGCGACGATGACAACGCGTCGGGAATCGCCGTCGACCGATCGGGGAACGTCTATGTCACGGGCTCGAGCTTCGGGAACGGAACTTTGTATGATTTTGCCACTGTGAAATACAACTCCAGCGGCTCGAAGCAGTGGGTTCAGAGGTACAATGGGTCTCTCAACAAGGATGATTCCCCCGCGGGAATCGTGCTCGACACCGCGGGGAACGTCTATCTGACGGGATACAGCACGAACGCCGGCAGCTCCACCGACTTTGCAACCATCAAGTATACCCCCCAGGGTGTCGAGCGGTGGGTGAGCATCTATAATGGTACGGCAGGAGGAAATGACCAGGCGGTGGGTATCGCAGTCGACGGGGGCGGGAATGTCTACGTGACCGGCCCGAGCGACGGCATCGGCACCTCGCGCGATTACGCGACCATTCGGTACGACTCACTCGGCGTCCGGAAGTGGTTAATCCGATATGATGGAAGTTCTTCCGCTAATGACGACGCCGCAGGAATCGCCGTCGATGCATCTGGAAACGTCATCGTTTCCGGTTCCTCTGGCTTCGGGATTTCCGGGTCTCCGACCGGCGGTTCAGTGATCGCCACGATTAAATATCGGCCGGTGGATCCAATTTTCGTCCTCTCACGAACGGGTATGAATTTTGCGCCCGTGCAGATCGGATGCCGATCCGGCGATACACTGACAATTTCGAATCCAGGACTTGCCCCGCTGCTGATTACATCTTTGGTTTCAGACGATCCGGTGTTCTCGGTATCTCCCGCGAGTCTGACTGTCAATGCGATGAGCAACGCGTTGATAACGGTGACCTTTGCGCCGAACAACGCTTCCGCACAAACCGGGCATATCATCTTCACTCACAACGCAAACGGCTCCCCCGATACCGTTACGGCGACCGGAACCAGCAGCGATTCGCTGAGCGGCATTACCATTCACGATTCTCTCGATCTGGGGTGGCAGCTCCTCTCCCTGCCGGTCGGGGTCGTCTGTCCATACGTGCTTGACCACCTCTATGCGTACAAGGCGGGATACGTCCGGCACGACACAATGGTCAACGGCATGGCGTATTGGAAGAAGCTCGCCGAGCCAAGTTTATCGTTTACCGGGTTTCCGCTGAGTCAGGAAACGACCCAGGTCGCTGCGCAATGGAATCTCGTTGGATCGATTTCGAGCCCTGCCCCCGTTGCAGCGATTCTGACAATTCCACCGGGCATCATCACTTCCCCCTTCTTTGGCTACACAAGCTCCGGCTACACGGTCGCCGACGCGATAGGTCCGGGCAAGGGATATTGGGTGAAAACTTCTCAGGCCGGAACCATGGTATTCAGAGCATCGCAATACGCTTCCGGGAAGAACTCCGTTGCACAGCTCTTGGAGAGCATTGAGCATGGGATATTCACTGATGCCGCCGGCCGGTCCCAAACGCTCTACTTCGGGATCAAGGATGGGGAGGATAATTCTTCGATCAACTTTGAGTTACCGCCCTCACCTCCGCCGGGACCGCTTAATGTCAGATTCTCAACCGGCAGGATCGCCGCTCTTGTACGACCGGGTGAGCCCGCAACATTTCCGATCGCAATCTCCTCCGCTCAGTTCCCCGTCAGATTCAGTTGCAGAAGAACGGGGCCGATGCCGCGCGCTTGGTTGAGAGTGGGCAACTTTGAGAAGCGGCTCGAGGCGACCACGACCGTCGAAATCACCGGGGGTGACACACCCGTCACGCTGAGGCTCGAAAGTGTGGATGGCATCCCCCGGGTCTTCAGTCTCGATCAGAATTATCCCAACCCGTTCAACCCGAGTACGACCGTGCGGTTCACGGTCGGCAACCGATCAATTGTAACTCTGAAACTGTACGATGTCCTGGGAAGAGAAGTCGTCACCCTGGTAAACGAGGTCAAGCTGCCGGGGGTGTACCGGGCGGAGTGGGACGGAAGGAACTATCCGAGCGGTGTTTATACTTATAGGATGCAGGCGGACGGATTCACCAGCGTGCGAAAGATGCTGCTCGTCCGGTAGGGGTCGATCGGGCGCCGCCCAATCGCGAAACTCAATTCATTTCGTGACCGTCAATGTGCTCTTCGCTGTCGATGTGCTCACGTTCGCCGTTGCGCGGCCGGTCTTCGTTCGTTTTGGACTGTGACGGACGGCTCCTGGACCGGTGGTCGGTCATGCCCAAACCGATCTTATAGAGCAGCGGGACTCTGAACTTTTTGCTTGAATCGAGATTTTTTCCGAGCGGCGTCAATAATCCGGTGTCGTACAGCGCTCGAATCGCCTCGTCCCCGTTTGGCGACAACGGTTGGAATAGCATGTATAGCTCCTCCCGGTGGAACATGGTGCTGTCACTTCCCCTGAACACATCGAAGTGTTGCTTCAGGTGCGGGAATTCTGAGTACAGGTAAGTGTCGCAGCGGTATGTCGAGATACCCTCGAACGCTTCTCTCAGGGCACGCGGGCTGATCAGGTGCGTGGAAGTATGATCTCCCTCCAGGCGGTCGATCTCCCTTTGCCGCTCGACTGCTTTGTTCCCCAGGTGAATGAGCTCTCTCGGAAAGCTGTTACCCATCCCATCCATAAGTCGCTTGAGAATCCACTCGTCGGTCGGGGGTGCATTGTCCGAACTGGCCCCGTTCGACATCGTCGGCTCGAAGATCGTAAAGAAAATTTTCTTCACAAAGTCGTCCGATCCGAGGATGATGGCGCTGACATCCGACTTTTCTCCGCATACCTCTTCACAGTATTCCCGGACGAATGGATCGACGACCGCTCGCGCGACGAGAAGCTTGAGAAGGAGAGGACCGCGCCAGCGCATCTCCGTCGAGTAGCTCACCAGATGGGATTTGTTGACGATATGGAGCTGACGGAAGATGTCATTGCGCAGGAAAATTTTGAAGTGGATGTTCTTGAATTGACTTCCGTACTGAACCAGAAGCTGGATGAGGCCGGTGATCGCCGATCTGAGCTTTTCAATATCCTCGACGAACAACAGATCAAGTTTGTCGAGCATGAGCCAGGCAAGGCAATTCGTTTCCTGCAGCAGGACCTCGACATTCTCCATCAGGGCCATGATGCTGAGCCCCGTCTTTTCCTTGAAGTTGAGGCTGAAGGATTTGCCCTCTGAATCTTCTCTTGGCCTGCCTGCGGGCTTTTTCCGCATTCCAAGTGATTTCCTCATTTTGGTGAATAGCCCCGACCGTTCGATGAGGCCGACGTCGGTCAGAATCTGTTGAAGCGTCGCAAACGCCTTTTGAACTTTCTCGCTCTTCTTCTTCGCGATAAGAGTTTTCATTTTCTCATCCTGAACCAGCGTGTACGCTGTCTTCAGGCCCAGATAGAGAAGCCAGAAATACCGGAAGTCATCCACCGTGGTTGGCTTCAACTCAAGAAGATCCCCCGTGGGAAGGTATTCCTCACTCTGGAGACCGTACGCAGGAATGCAATAGATTTCCTCGAAATTCTTGGGAAGAAGGGGACGGACCTTCTGCAAGTCGTCGCACAGCAGCCGGCACATGGCGCTTTTCCCTGAGCCTTTGTTACCCACGACCAGGGAGTGTTGCGGCATAAGCACTTGGCGCAACATTTCCGTACCGATGAAGCAGTTCTCAAAGCGGTTGTCGGTTTCCCCGTCAACACGCCCAAAGTTCAACCGCGTTAATACCTGTTGTGGATCCATCGAATTCTCCTCTATCCCTTGTCTGAACGATGTCTTAAAGGACCGTGTTTACCCAATTTGCCCTATTCAATATTAAAATTTAGCTGGAAGAAAACCGTTGAACTGTGGCTGATATCACATTTTCGGGAGAGGGTTTGCTGCATCACACGCAGCTTGCTTTCGGCGGAATCTAGCGCTATTCTGTGACGGCCCGGGATCCCGATTGTTGATTGGATTGCCTCTATGCGACCCCAAAATACCCTTTTTTCGGTCGGAGGGGGAATCGGGGCTTGGTGGCTTGAATTGGATATCAGAAATGCCGGAAAGTCAATACCACTATATTGAAATTCTAGATAGGCGCATCAAGATCGCGGCTTCGACCTACCTGGTCATCTTCTTGGGCGGGACAGCACTGATTTTATCCGGAATCGAGCGCATGGCAATGGATCTCGCTACCAGGCAATTCAAGATCCCACTCATCTTTGCATCGTGCCTTGTCGCGGTGTTCTTAGGACTGTACTACGGGGTCGGAAAAATCCGTTGGATTACGGAGCTCCACAGTTGGATGGACAGGCGGTTTTTCCGGCTGCTGGACAAGTCAGATCTCATCCTGTTTGAGGGTCTGATTATAGCGCTGGACCCCGAGGAGCGGAAAGAGGCGTCGGATCTGCAGACCATGCGCAGGGAGTCTGTCGCAAAATCCGTCTTTGCCGGCTTGGCAAACGACAACTCGCTCTCCAACCACCTGTTTCACACAGGTGTATTCCGGTTGTGGATCTGGTATTGGATCGCGATGTATGGCACCTTCGCCTTCTCTCTCCTCACAGTGGAGTCATTCTCACTCTTGCTTCGAGGTGTCGATCAGTACGCTCGGATGGCGTTCGAAGTAAGTTGGCTATCGGCGGTAGGGCACCTCTTGGTGGGCGTGGTCCTCGGGTACCGGCTCCTGGGGCTGATGGGGCATATTTCGAGAATCCTTGTGATGTCACACAGGGATGAGATCGCGACAATGCTGCGGAGGAATCTTTTAGAGAAGGTCGAATAGCGACTCCCGGCCCCGGTCAGGCTGCCAGTTAGAATTCTCCCGCCTTACGAGTCGGGTTTCCTTCGTCCCAGCGCAAATGCATGCCCGCGAAGCACTACTCAAACTCGCCGGTATAGACCCATCCTTCCGTTCTGCCATCGTCACACAACGTGCCTTGTACCGAACCCAGGCCATTCTTTGAGACGCCCATAAAGATAACAAGGTTTGGGTAGATCGCAGCAATGAAGTTGGCGTAGTCGGAGTTGCTCAACATTCTTGGTATCTTGTATCCCTCATAGCTCCCGCCCCCTCCTCCCATACTCCCCGGCCGGATCCGATATTGATAGGCATTTGCGGCGAGATTCGCGATTAGACTAAGTATCGCATCCTTGTTCGAGGATATGTACGATTGCCGAAGGACTTGGGGTGATGGTGTGAGATGCAGCTCCTCCAGTACCGCTATTCTAGCCTCTAGAGTGCGTTGCTCAGCGGATACCTTTTTGACTAATTGCTCAAGCTCATATACCCGATTATCGATACTAGGCTTTCGCTGCGCCGTCGAAGACGTTGAACAAAACAATGCTGGGAATAGGAAGCAGATAACAAATACCCTAAGCCAGTAATAAAGAGTCCTCATCTGTACCTCCTCATGTGGATGGAAATTGTAAGAAAGTAATTCTTGGCCATGCGAGTTTAGCATCGCTTTGAAGGGTAGTCGGGTTAGAGCACTGGATCGATGGAACCGGAGTTACCGCTGCTGTTCCGAGATCAAGCCTTCTCTTTTTGCTTTTGATTTAGAAAGGATGATAAGGCGCCTGACGGACACAGTTTAACCTGTTTTACAATCGCCTCGGTCGTTTCAGCATGCGGATCAATCCACGGCTTGCGATTTACATCGAACACGCGAGGTAAACCAAAAACACAATTTCCAGAATGTTCGCAGAGGTGCGGTTTCCAGACAATTGTCACCTCACCGTTAGAG
>DASQAZ010000122.1:0-9843 GCA_035635475.1 Bacteroidota bacterium
TATAACTTCGTTTGTTCTTTCTTGTCTGGTTCATCCGTCCATCGCGGCCCGCACCTCCTCCGGTATTCTTCCCGGAACTTCTCGCGCTCTTCGGGCGTCATCGAGGCGAGCTTTTCTTCAAACCGGCTCTTCCAGCGTTCGTGGCGCCAGCCATTTCCGTGGCGCCAGGGCCCCCACCCTCGCAGCAGGAGATGGGAAAGCAATAACAGACCTACCGCCTGCCAGAAGGTTAAGGAGGGGCCGCCAAACAATGCCGGAACCATTGCGTTCCATAGCACCATGACCGCCAACCCGATGACAAGCGACGCGACGATAAGAATCGCGACGAACTTGCCGATCCTTAAAATCCACCATGGTTTCATAATTTTCCCTTCGTGATGTTCTTAGGTTTCTTCTAATTCTTCGTACAATTCCTGGAGCCGCTCACGAAGCGCCAGTACGGCGTATCGTTTGCGAGAGAGCAGCGTATTCATCGGCTCGCCGGTTATCTCAGCGATCTCCTTGAAACTCTTCCCTTCCAGCTCGTGCATAACAAATACGAGACGTTGTTTTTCCGGGAGTTCATCGAGTGCGTCGCCAAGTTGACTCCAAACCAATGACCGGGCATACATTCGATCAGGATTCTCCCGCGGATCAAACAGGATCTCCTCGAGATTTAACGGACCAACAGCGTCATCATCCTCCTGAGAACCGGGAATGCTCTGAGACATTGAATACACCGGCCGCTTCCTTCGATACCAATCGATGATCTTATTCCGGGCTACCGTGAAGAGCCACGACGTTAGCTTTTCGATCGGTTCCGTGACGCTGTAGCTCGCGACCAATTGGTAAAAAACGTCCTGGAGAATATCTTCGGCATCCTCGCGTGAATTGACGCGGCGGAGGATAAATTCGAACAATCGACGCCGCTCGGAACGGATCGTGCGATCAACCACGCTGGTGATATCCGGCGCTTCCTCTCGAGGTGGCAATGAATATTCTTGGCCTTTATTCACTAGGACGGATAAAAAGTGGATTTATTTTAGGGGTGGGTCAGTTTCCGAGGAAGGACTTTGCTAAAGAAAGGCCGGGATTAGGCCCTCCCATATCCCTGGTAGTCCCTCCCCCCCAGGCGAGCGGGATGGGAGAAAATCGGCGGAATCTGTTACCACGCCGAACGCATAAACACGGACGCGGTATGAAGAGTTCTCACAACCTCGATTCTTGCCCAGTTTGATCGGTTTTTGGGGAGACGCGTGTCGGACCCTTCCGATTCTCCTTCAATTTTCGTATATTATAGAGCGAGGTTGAGAACTTTTATCAGCAAGGAGCAGATGATGCACGATATCCTAGTTAATCAGATTAAGAATGAGGTAACCAGACTCGGTGTAACGGAGCTTCGGACTCCCGAAGAAGTCGACCAATTGATCAAGAATGAGAAGGGTACAGTTCTTGTATTCGTAAACTCCGTCTGCGGCTGCGCCGGCGGGATCGCTCGCCCGGCGCTCGGGATGGCACTGAAGCATTCGGTGAAGCCCGATGCCGTAGCCACCGTTTTTGCGAGTGGGGACCGGGAAGCGACAGAGCGAGCCCGGGGATATTTCGCCGGGATGCCCCCATCATCGCCGTCGTTCGCGTTGCTGCGGGATGGACAACTTGTAAAGATGATCCATCGCTCTGATATCGAAATCCGCGATCCACAGGAAGTGGCTGCCCTGCTAACCGGCGCGTTCGATGCATTTTGCACGGGTGTTGCTCAGGTATAGCGATATCCCCGGTTAAGATTTTTAGCGTACCAGGTTGATCGCCTCATCCCGCCTGGGCGGGACGGGGCATTTTTGTTATTAGGGAATATCTTCAGACTATGAACCGAACGCAGGACATACGTAACATCGCCATCATCGCGCACGTGGATCACGGCAAGACGACGCTCGTGGATCACATGCTGCGTCAGACCGGCACATTCCGCGCAAACCAGGAACTAGTAAAGCGCGTCATGGATTCCAATGAGCTGGAGCGCGAGCGCGGGATCACGATCCTTGCGAAGAATACGGCGGTCATATACCGTCCGCCGGCGGTGCGCGGCGAACAAAAGGAAATAAAAATTAACATCGTTGACACGCCGGGCCATTCCGATTTCGCCGGCGAGGTCGAGCGCACGCTCAAAATGGTGAATGGGGTACTGCTTCTCGTTGATGCGGCGGAGGGCCCGCTGCCCGGCACGAAGTTCGTCCTCAAGAAGTCCCTTGAGCTTCAGCTTCAGCCAATCGTTGTCATTAATAAAATCGATCGCAAGGATGCCCGCCCCCATGCTGTCCTTGACGAAGTGTTCGAATTGTTTCTTTCTCTCGGCGCAGACAACCGGCAGCTCGACTTCCCGACCATTTACTCCGTTGCAAAGCAGGGCATAGCAAAATACGAGCTGGAGGATGAGGGGGTTGACCTGAAGCCGCTTTTCGAAACAATTGTGAATAGCATCCCCCCTCCGCCCGGAGACGCCGAATCGCCATTCCAGATGCTCGTCACCACCATCGACTACAACGATTATCTCGGCAGGCTGGGAATCGGTCGCATCGAGCGCGGCACGATCCGCCTCGGCTCCCCGATGAAAATCATCCACCGGGACAGCGCTGTCGAGGATGCGAAGGTATCGAAGATTTATACGTTCGCGGGCCTGAAGCGAATTGAAGTCAACGAGGCATCAGCCGGCGATATCATCGCTATCGCGGGAATGGAAGACGTTGAGATCGGCGAAACCCTCGCCGATGCGGCGGACCCGACACCCCTGCAGTTCGTCACGATCGAAGAGCCAACGCTCTCGATGAATTTCATCGTGAACAACTCTCCTTTTGCCGGGCAGGAGGGCACGTATGTCACCACCCGCGCCCTCGGCGAACGCCTGGCGAAGGAGCTTCGCTCGAACGTCAGTCTTCGCGTTGAGCTCACCGATCAACCGGACAAGTTTAAGGTGAGCGGCCGCGGGGAATTGCACCTCGGCATTCTCATCGAGACAATGCGGCGGGAAGGATACGAGTTTCAGGTTTCCGCGCCGCAGGTGATCTACAAGCGGATCAACGATGTACTCTGCGAGCCGGTGGAGCATGTGATCGTGGATGTGCCGGATGAATTCGTCGGCATTGTCATCGAGAATCTCGGATCGCGAAAAGGGGTGATGAAGGCGATGCTGCAATCCCCGGGCAATACGCGGTTGGAATTCATGGTCCCCGCGCGCGGCCTCCTGGGATTCCGCCAGGAATTCATGACCGAGACGAGAGGTACCGGGATCGTTCACCACAACTTTCACGGCTATGAGCCGTACAAGGGCGAACTCTCAACGAGACACAAGGGTGGCGTCATACAGCTTGAAGACGGGATCGCAACCGCCTATGCTATGTTCAAGCTGCAGGAGCGCATCACATTCTTCATCCAGCCCGGAGTACGCGTCTATCAGGGGATGATTGTCGGAGAGAATGCGCGTGACGAAGACATCATCGTCAATGTTTGCAAGACAAAACAATTGTCGAATATGCGTGCGAGCGGCGCGGACGAGGCAATCCGTCTTGAGCCACCGCACATCCATACGCTCGAGCAGGCTATTGAGTGGATCAATGATGACGAGTATATTGAGGTTACACCTTCCTCCCTCCGTCTTCGCAAGCGCTACCTCGACCATAATGAGCGCGTTCGAATGTCGAAAAAGAAGGTCGGCCCGGCAGTCGAGGCGGGGTTGGAGTAGCCGATTTCCTGATCGCCCGGATCAGGGACTTTTAGTAGCTTCACTCACGTTGACACTCACCGCAATTCTCTCTACCTTAAACCGTTATCTCCAGGGAATCCTCTTACCATAACCGTCATAGCACTCCGCAGATTTCACGGTGATCGGCCAAACAATTTCGCACTATAAGATCCTCGAAAAGCTCGGTGAAGGCGGCATGGGCGTTGTTTATAAAGCCCGTGATACCGAGCTGGATCGGTTTGTCGCTTTGAAGTTCCTGCCCCCCTACCTGGCCTCCGATTCGGTTGAGAAGGAACGCTTCTATCACGAGGCAAGAGCCGCTTCCGCGCTCAACCACCCGAACATCGCGACCATCCATGAAATCAAGGAGTTCGAGAATCGGCTCTATCTTGCGATGGAATTTATCGATGGAAAGACGCTGAAAGCGACAGCCGCGCACGAGAACCTTTCAATACAGAAAATACTCGATATCGCAATTCAGGTCTGTGACGGACTCGCCGCCGCGCATGAAAAGGGGGTCGTTCACCGCGATATCAAGTCGGACAATATCATGCTGACCCCCAGGGGCCAGGTGAAAATCACGGACTTCGGGCTGGCGAAGGTGAAAGGCGCCACGAAACTCACAAAGGCCGGCTCGACCATCGGGACGGCGGCGTACATGTCTCCCGAGCAGGCGCAGGGCGTGGAGGTCGATCACCGCACCGACATTTTCTCCTTTGGCGTCGTGCTCTATGAACTGATTACCCGGCGACTGCCATTCCAGGCGGAACATCAAGCCGCACTCATCTATTCTCTTATCAACGAGGATCCGCAACCGCTGGCACGTTTTAACGACAAAGCTTCCCCGGAATTAGAGCGGATTGTGCTGAAGGCACTTGCAAAGGACAGAGACGAGCGCTACCAGCACGTGGATGATCTATTGGCGGACCTTCGGCACGAGCGAAAGGGTCTGGAGTATGCCAAGGCGGGCTATGCGCGTTCCACGGCGACCGGGATGCTGTCCGCGCAGCCCGCGAAAGGAAAACGACTGTTGAAGATCGCGGTCCCGGCGGGCGCATTTGCGATCCTCATCGCACTTGCAATCGTCTTCAATCCATTCAACTTCCAAATCATCACGCAGAAAACTCATGCCGCATCGGAAAACAATTCGCTGGCGGTGATGTACTTTGAGAATATCCCCGACCCGGAAGATAAAGATCACACAGGCGAGATGTTATCCAACCTGCTTATCACGGCGCTCTTCCAAACAAAAAATCTGGAGGTCATCAGTCGCGAGCGATTGTATGACATCCGGAAGGAGCTTGGAGAGGGTGACTCAAAGTCGATCCCTCCCTCCCTGGCAACAAAGATCGCCCAGAGAGCCGGCGTCTCCATGATGCTCTTAGGCAGCATCCTGCAGAAGGAACCATCGCTCGCGGTTACATTCCGTCTCATAGAGGTTCAGAGTGGAAAAATCCTGAGCACTCAGCGTCTCGCGGGGTTTTCCAAAGAGAAGATATTTTCACTCGCGGATACACTGGCACTTCTCGTCAAGGATGATTTGAACCTGACATCAGCGACAGATGCGAGATCTGTTGCCGAAGTGACGACGAGGTCGGCAGAGGCATATCGCTCATATCTGGAGGGCATTGATCTTGAGGCGAAATTTTCGTTCGAGGATTCGAAGGGTGCCCTTAGAAGAGCGATTGAGCTGGATAGCAATTTCGCGATGGCTCATAATGCGCTGGCGAGGGTGGAATTCCGCACGGGCGAAAACACGGAGGGGACCGCGGCTCTACGGCGAGCCTATGTGTTGCGGAAGAACGTCAGCGAAAGAGAACGTTTGCTCATCGAGGCCGCCTACGCGCAAATCATCGAGAAAGATCCTCTCTCGGATGTTCGGATACTGGAACAGTTGATTGAGAAATATCCCGGAGAGCAAATTGCATATCGAACTTTGGCACTCGAGTACTTTCGAAAATTCTATGATCCCGAGAGAGCGATCGAGAAACTTGCTTCAGGCCTAAAACATGATCCGATGGACAAATCCTTGTGGAACATCCTTGCCTATGGTTATGCTTCCGTTGGGAAACGGGCGGAAGCGTTCGAAGCTCTCGATCACTACCTGAATCTGGCGCCCGGCGAGCCGAATCCCTATGACACCAAGGGGGACCTTTACTTTATGTTTGGAGAACGGGATTCTGCCGTCATCTGGTACCGGAAAGCCGTCGCCATTCGGTCGGATTTCGGCTCGAACGGACCTCTGGCGGCCGACGCAATGGGGCGTGAAGATTACGAACGCGCGAGAGAGTACCTCCTGCGACTGCGTTCACCGGTCGATTTCTCTCCTATCATTTCCGCGCATCAAGGGAAGCTCAATCAAACCCAAAAAGAATTGCTGGCCAACTTGTCGGCGCATCAGCGCCAACATCTGCAGGACCTGATGGCGGGGGACTATCTCCTTCTGATCCTGACCGCGTATGAACTCGGGGACTATCCCGCAATGGTGAAATATGCGAAGGCCAGGTGCGAGCGGCTCAGGAATGATCCGGGTAACAAGGTCTATGGCCGCGATGCTCTGGCGTGGGCCTACTTGAAAGCCGGCAATATCGAGATGTACAAGAAGGTCGTGGAGGAACTCAAGGAAGCTTCCAATGAACAGATCGCCATTATTCAGATTGGCAAATTGGTTACTTCGGGATTGTTTTCCTTCGAGCAGGGAGATTATGCGGCTTCGGCAGGAAAGTATCGAGAGGCATCGCAAATCATACGGGTGAAGGCTCAGCCGCAGCTACCCTTTGCTGTAAGCCTTCTCAAGGCAGGCCAGACGGAGGAAGCAGTCCGAGAATTCCGCCGGGTGGCGGACTGGTACCCGACCGGCTACACGGAGCCGCTGGGGGGAGTCTTGCCGACAGACGCCTATTGGGCCATTGCATCTGTCAAAGCACATTATTGGCTCGGGGTGGCATATGAAGGTGCGGGGCGAAAGGACGACGCAATAAAAGAGTATGAGCGGTTCCTGAAGATTTGGAAAGATGCCGATTTCAAATCGAAAGAACTGGAAGACGCCAGAGCGCATCTCGCGAGACTGGTTTCACGTTGAATTCCCCCTTTTGCGGGGGGTTGACACTCATTGCAGTTCTCTCTACCTTAGGCTGTAAATCTCTCTACCCCTAGGCTTTGAATTTCGGGAGAAATTCTTACCTAAATCCAAAGAAAACCTCGTCGTTCCCACTGTGGAGGAGTAGCATCCAATGAACAAACACGTCATGGAGAATTTCATCCGCTTAATCATATTTCCTCTCATCGCGGTTCTTCCTCTTTTTTCGAAGGCAAGCGGACAGACCGGCACGGCCGGCGTGTCGCTAAATCCATCGACGGAAGAGTCGGGAGAAAACATTATGGCGCGCGAAATGTTTTTCCATATGAGGCGCGCCGGAGGACCGGACAAATTGATACCTTCGAATGGATACGAAGCTGCCCTGCTGCAATCTCAACGAGTACAGAAAGATCGAAATCTGCTCATTAGCTCGACCGCAGCGACCAATTGGGTAAGTGTGAACCCGAGCGGCATGTTTTATGCGAGGACGGGCGCAAATTACATCTCCGGCAGAACAAATTCAATTGCATTTCATCCCACAGACTCGAGCACTTTTTACGTTGGAGCTGCCGGCGGCGGTGTATGGAAAACGACGGACGGAGGGCTCCATTTCCAGCCGATGACCGATAATTTGAGCGCGTTGACATGCGGCGCAGTCGCAGTCGATCCGAACAACGGCAGCGTGGTTTATGTTGCGACCGGTGAATTGAATTATTCCCTTGACAGCTATTATGGGGACGGAATTTTTAAGTCGACCGATGGTGGGAACGCGTGGACAAAAATTGCGACGACATCTCTCGGTTCATATTTTTCCGCTCTCGTAATCAATCCTCAAAACTCAAGTATCATCCACGCGGCCGGCTCAAATGGCGTCTTTAAATCGACGGACGCGGGAACTACCTGGGCGAATACAAACAACGCGAGCAACGTGAACAGCCTTGTGATGGATCCCACCAACCCGGATGTTCTTTATATTGCATCAGGCGGTCTTGGTCAAAACACGATAAGCAAAACAACGGACGGCGGAGCAAGTTGGACAATTTTGACCAACGGTTTGCCGCCTTCCGGCACGGCTCGCATCGCCCTGGCGATATCAGCGAGCAATCCGAGCGTCCTCTATGCCAGTATCGCGAACGGCATTAATTTTGCGTTGTTGGGATTGTATCAGACAACAAATGGCGGTTCATTGTGGACCCTTCGGAATTCAACGACCAACTATCTGGGCCAACAGGGCTGGTATGATAATGCGGTGACAGTTAGTCCTACGAATCCGAATCTTGTCATCGTCGGCGGCCTCGATATCTACAGCTCGACGGACGGCGGCATTACATTTACACAGAAAACGGTGTGGTATTCAACCAGCTCAGCCAACTTCTCTCACGCCGACATCCATTTCCTCGGCTATAATCGCTCGCTCTTTTATTGCGGCTCTGACGGAGGGGTTTATAAATCCTCAGACAATGGAACTACCTGGTCGGACATGAATCAAACAATTTCGACACTTCAGTTTCAGAGCGCCGATTATGACCCGACCAACACACTCCGGATGTATGGCGGCACCCAGGACAATGACAAAGAAAATACCACGAACGGCGGCACCCTCTGGGTTCAGCGAACCACCGGAGATGGCGGCTATACAATCGTCGACCCGGTGAATACAAACTATATCTATGGACAGTACGTGAATGGATCTCTCCATCGCTCGAATGATTACGGGGCAAGTTATTCCGAAATCCGACCAAGCGCCTCGACGGGGGGGTTATTCTACAATCCATACGAGATGGCGCCCGGGGACCACAACACGATTGTCTTTGGGCGCTCCGACTTGTGGAAAACCACTTCGGCGCAGACTGCAACCAGTTCAAGCGGCTGGAGTCTGATCGCCTCAACCTCGACCGTCAGCGGGAGCGTTTCTGGAATCGGGATTAGTTATTCATCAACCGGGAAGATCTATATTGGAACCAACAATGGACGGATCCTCGTCACCACCAACAACGGCGGCACCTGGACAACAACCTCCGGTTATCAATACGTCAGCGATTTCGCAGTCGACAGCACGAATGATGCTGTTTGCTACGCGAGCTTTGGCGGATTTGTATCTGCCCAGCATGTCTACAAGACGACGAACAGCGGCGCCAGCTGGTCCAACGCGACGGGGAATTTGCCGAATATTCCCGTGAACTCCATCGCACTTCGAAGGACCAATCCGCGCACTCTGTTTGTCGGCACAGACCTGGGGGTCTACGAGTCCGCCGATGACGGTGCAACGTGGGTCTCTTTCAACAGCGGACTCCCTGCAGTTGAGGTGTTCGATTTGAAATACAAAGAACCGACGGGGCTTCTGATGGCGGCGACGCACGGCCGGGGCTGCTACACATTTGCCGTGTCGAGTCCCGTGCAAGTCACGATCCAGACAAGCCCCTCCGGGCTCGTATTCCGGGTCGATGGATCGACAAAAACAGCACCGTATGCCCTAACATTTTATCCGGCCACCACTCACCAGATCTCGACCGACAGCCTTCAGAATCAGTCGCCCACAACCCGGATGGCCTATAAGGGGTGGAGTGACGGCGGCTCAATCACTCATACAATTTCGTTCCCCGGGAAAGATTCCACGATTACGGCAATGTTCAAGCCCCAGTACATGTTGACCATGGGTGCAAGCCCGGGCACCGGAGGGACAGTCAGCCCTTCGAGCGCTTACTATGACACCGGATCGGGTGTCAGTATCTCCGCATCGCCGGCTGCGGGATATTCATTCGGCGGATGGACGGGTACGGGGCCGGGCTCTTACTCCGGCCCGAATAATCCGGCGAGCGTGACGATGACGGGCCCTGTTAGCGAAACGGCGACATTCACAGCGGTTCAAATACCGTCTCAGCTCTCCGTTCGCGATAATTTTGACACGACAGCGCGGACAAACCTGGCCGGACGGTTCAAGTGGGTGAACTTCACGAACAATGAAGCCGGATCGGCTTCTCTCCAGATCAACAATGATTCGACCGTCTCGCCATTCAATACCGGCGGCGCGGGAACCTTTGGCGGTGCC
>DASQAZ010000123.1:0-2330 GCA_035635475.1 Bacteroidota bacterium
ATACGGGCGAAACGGATCCCGACGGCATCCACCGGATGCACAAGCGGATTCTGGCCGTACGTATCCGGCGACAGCGCGAATAGCGAAAGAAGGAGAGGGATTGAACACTTCATGATACCTCTTGTTTGAAAAAGTTTCTCAGTCCGTGCCAGACCAGAGTCCAGAGGGACGGCTTTGACCGGAGATCCGTGAGAGGGATCCGCTCGAACTCGTCCCACCACCGGTCCAGCATGATCTTGTCGAGACGGAGAACCCCGTCTCGCGTCACACCTTGGGGGCGCGGAACAAGGGTATCGAGCCGATCAACCACTCTCGACCGATCGCTCTCGCCCACGCGCGAGATCAGGTGCCAGAGTGTAACCGCATCGTGCTGCCGGGAGTGCGCGAGAACAACATCAATGGCATTGATTCCACCCCCCCCGAAATCAAACGCCTCCAGGGCATGCTTCAGCGATTCGGATGCATATTCGGAAAACGGAGTGCCTGGCGCCATCCCGGGACGGGTCTCACAGAACGCCGCCGCAGGAATGATCGCGACCCGCTCTTTGGACCCAAGCGACACCCACCCGGCGGTCACCAGCAGCAGACTCCTTCCCGAATCATCGACCGTCAACCGGTATTCGCAGCCGAGGTCGACTGCTACGCCTGAGGGCGTCTCCACCATGAAGACCTGCGGCGGTACCCATGTCGATGCTTTGATCGTCCCGCGCTCGAGCGCAAAACGCTGTTCGCTCAGCCCCTTGACGATGAGTTTCAGGCGAGTATTTGGCCCGACATCAACCGTTCCGATGGCTCTGTTGCTGATCTTCGCCCGTGATGAAGCGTCGGTTTGAACGAGCTCGCCCTCCTCGAGGCGGGTCTTTTGAGTGATGGGATGCGTTCCGATTGACGGGGAACCCTCGAGTTCGGAAATACTCCACGACGGTGCTTCAAAAAGGTAGGCCCCCACGATGATTGCGATCATGGCGGCGATTGCGAATGCCCCTTTCCGCAGCGGGAGGCGAGGCGCACGGCTTGACCGGGGTTTCACGTCCGCGCGAATCATTCTTCCGTTGCGCCGGTCGGAAAGATCCACGATAAGGCCGGGCCGGGCGGTTCCCGGCCCGATCCGCTCGGCAATCCCTTTCCAGAGATCGCGCGGAGGGTCGATACTCCGGGGAAGTGAAGCGGCGCGCGCGAGGACTGATTGCACCTTCTGCAGCTCTCTCGCGCATGTCGGACAGGATTCGAGGTGTTCTTGAATCTGGCGGCGCTCATCGGGGGAAAGATTGTCATCAATGTAATCGCTCAACAGATCCCGGGTCTTCAGGCAGTCTGTCATTCCAGTATCTCCTTCAATAGCTTCCTCGCGCGGTGGAGCTGCGCTTTGCACGTGCCGACAGCCAAACCCATCTGCTCTGCGATCTCATCATGCTTGAACCCCTCGATATCGTGAAGCGTAAAGATTGCACGCGCCCCGGGCGGGAGTGAGGCGATCGCATCCTCAAGGTCGAGTCGCGTTCCATGGGAAGGAGTGTTTTCGGGGGCGTCGAGCATCTCGAAGTCATCGGTTTTTTCATGGCTGGTGCGGCGGCGCTCCGATCGAAGGGCAACAAGAACGACATTGACCGTCAGGCGGTGAAGCCAGGTCGAGAACGCGCTGTCGCCCCGGTAGTTCCCGAGCATTTCCCAGGCGCGAACAAACGCATCCTGCGCCAGTTCTTCGGACCGGCCCGCATCTCCGACCATCCTGAGGCAGAGGGCGTACACCCGTCCCACGTTCGCGTGATAGAGGCGCTTGAACGCGGAAATGTCGCCCGAGCGGGCGAGAGAAACCGTTGCTAGGTCGCCGGATCTGGGAGGCGTGTCAGTTACCATGAAGAGCGCCAGCATTGTCGGCCCGGTAAACATCTATCATCTCAATAGCTTGGATTCCGGCCGGAGACGAAGGGTTTGAATCGGTTACAGGAGACGGGAATTGGCGGCGGCGACCTGGTCAAAAAGATCCGCCAATTTGCCCTCGTCCAATTTTCCGTCCGTGCGGACCCCGGAGCATACATCCACTCCGAACGGCCGGACCGCAGCGATTGCATCGAATACATTTTCTGCGTTCAAGCCCCCGGCCAGGTAAACGGGCACCCTGACTTGTTCGCGTATCCGGCGGCTGATATTCCAGTCGTGAACCCGCCCTGTCCCGCCTAGCTCCTTCACAGGCAGGCTTCGGTTTCCCGAATCGAGTAAGATGCCGTCGACGTGGGGAGCGACCCCGATTGCTTCTGAAACGGATTCAGGCCCCCTGACGTGCACAACCTGAACGATGCCGATTCCCGGCATCGCTTCGCGCAGATCGG
>DASQAZ010000124.1:0-8153 GCA_035635475.1 Bacteroidota bacterium
GTTTCCGACCCCCTCGCGAGAGGATCTGGATATTGGTTGAAATTCACCGGCGCCCAGACGATCGGTATCCCCAGCTCTCCGAATACGAGCGTGACGGCGACCGTCGCGGCGAACTGGAACATGATCGGGTCTGTGACCTCCCCTGTCAGCACCGGCGCTATCGTCCCGGGAGGGGGCACCTCGATTTCATCTCCGTTCTTCGGCTTCGCGAGCGGTTATTTTGTTGCCTCGACCATCGACCCAGGTCGCGCCTATTGGGTGAAGTGCACCGGCCCGGGAACCCTGACGATTTCGGCCTCCCTCGCGTCGCCAAAAGCGGCGGCCGCGGCGGACGATCTCGCACGGTTGAATTCACTGAGAGTTCAGGATGCGGGCGGGAGCGCGCAAACGCTCTATTTCGGAGACGCAGCCAAGCTGTCGACCCCGGTGACTCAATTCGAATTGCCGCCTCCGCCGCCTGAGGGTGTGATGGACGTGCGGTTCGCCTCGGGCCGAGTGGCGGAAACTCATCCAGCAAATTTCGCGGGAGAACTTTCCTACCGGATCAGCGTTTCTTCGGCAGCATTTCCGCTCACAATAAGCTGGAGCCTGAAGGATGGAGGCCAGAACTCTTACGTGCTGACGTACCAGGCCGGCAAGTCTGAGGTGAGAAAACCTCTTCTTGCCAGGGGCCAGGTCGTGATTCAGCAGCCCGTCTCGGGAATGGTCCTCCGCGTGACCACAGGCAGGGGCGAACTCCCGGCGTCGTTCGCACTGGATCAGAACTATCCCAACCCGTTCAACCCGACGACGGAAATTCATTACGCCTTGCCGGTGGACGCGCACGTCACCCTGAAAATCTTTAACGTCACCGGCCAGGAAATCGCGAGCGTTGTCGACGGGGATCAGGCGGCGGGCTTCCATGCCATCTCCTGGAACTCGCGGAACCAGGCAAATGAACCGATCGGAAGCGGCGTGTATTTCTATCGCCTCGTTGCCTCGGGACTCAACGCATCGGGCCACACCTTCGATCAGGTGCGCAAGATGATTCTCTTGAAATAGTGGGCCGGGTTCCCACTTTCAACCAGCCCGCCGGCGAAGCAGGTATTGTTCAGGGCGCGGGTCCCGGTGAAAGAGGGAACTGCTGAGTACTGTATAGATTCGATAGGGCTGGGAAACGTTCCGGATGAATGTTTTCCAGCCCTTTAATTTGCGGGGACGATTGATTCTACGGGTTCGACCCACCTTTGCACGGAAGCTCTCCGGGAGAAGGCCGGGCTGGTACGTTGCTTCTCTCGCTGCGCTTTTGATCGGGGGGGGAATCCCCCCTCTCGCCTCCATCCTCCACGCCTCGGAAAAGAAGGTGCCTGCCAGCCCGCGCGCCGCTTTGGCCGTGTCCGGATCCCCCCGATCTTCGCTCATGAACATTAACAACGTATCGATGTGGGCGAGCGACAATGGCATGCTCGAGCGAAGGCCCGGCGATTTGACTGCGGGCGTCACGTTTCCGCGCGGCACGACAACGGTCGTCTACGCGGGCGGCCTCCTCTGGTGCGGCAAGGTCTTCGACGGTTCCTTGCCCGTCCGGCGTGCCGGAGGCCAGACGTACAATTACGGCACCGTCCCGGGCCGGATCATCAGGCCGGGAGTCGCTGAAAATCCGGGAAACGCGGATGTGCGGGTCTATCGCATCCGCCGGGATTGGGCGACGGCGGACTTGAAGCAGGATGCGGCCGAGTTTTTCAATGTGGCGTCAGCTCGGGTCACTGCGGAGCAGATACAGCAGGTGCGCGACCAGTACAGAACGGACTGGCTTGAGTGGCCGTGGGAAAAAGGGGCGCCCTATTACGAACGGAACAGTCTCCCGGGATATCAGCCCGATTCCGGAGCGACCGCTGACTCTTCGTCGGATGAACCCGGCCTGGCCGCGGCCGACCAGGTCTTGTGGTTTGTTGCGAATGATCTCGATCCCGCTGCCACCGCGGGCCTGTACGGTTCGCCACCCGTCGGCATGGAGATGCAGGTGACATGTTGGGCTTTCGCACACTCCGATGACCTCAAAAATGTCATTTATCAGCGGTATCGCCTTATCTATAAGGGCACCGGGACAACGCCTGCCGATGCCAGAATCGACTCGCTCTATTTCGCCAAGTGGGTCGATCCGGATATCGGCGACTACTCCGACGATTACGCGGGATTTTCCACCGGCAGGTCGATGGGTTATGCTTACAATTCCACGGCCGTCGATACCAAGTTTCAGGGATTCGGCCTTGTTCCGCCGGTGGTCGGGTATGACCTGATCCAGGGGCCGCGCATCCCGCAACCGGGCTCGACGGCCCACTGGGACCTGCGGAATGTTCAGGGCTATGCGAATCTTTCCGCAACTGCATTTCACTATTTTAACGGCACAACCCGCGCCAACGATTTCGACCTCGGGAATTATGCGGGGACGTTGGAATGGTGGAACGTTGTCCGCGGATATCATTCGAATCCAATCCCGGCGCCGCCGTGCCAGGTCGATCCGACCACGCGCTTATGCACGCAATTCGAACTTCCGGGCGATCCCAGATCGCTCGAGGGTTGGGTCGACGGCAGGTCCGAACCGGCGGGAGACCGGCACTTCGTCATTTCTTCCGGTCCGGTTACGATGCTCCGCGGCGACACGCAGGAAGTCGTAACCGCCTTCGTCGGCGCAATCGGCAAGGATAACCGGGACGGGATCACCCCTCTTGAAAAGTTCGACGATGCCGCGCAGGATGCCTTCAATCTGAATTTCGCGTACCCCGATCCGGTCCCCGAACCGCCGTTGCGGATCGTCGAGCTGGAGAACCAACTCATTCTCGACTGGGAGAAAGATACGGCTCAGATCCGAAAGATCGAGTCGTACAATTCCAGCGGATACCGCTTCGAAACGTACCGCATCTACCAGCTTCCGCTTCCGGGCGCCGGGCCATCGAGCGCTCTTCTGCTTCCCCCATTCGATATTTCCACACCGCGGTTCGTGACGGTCGCGAAGGACTTCTTCCGTGAGCGTGCCCTCGTAAACGGGCAGCCCTATTACTATGCCGTCACGGCCGTCATGGCGAATCCCGATCCTGCCATTTCCGGGCGGCGCATCGAGTCGCCGCTTGTTGTCCATCGTGCAACCCCACACAGCCCGAACCCGGGGGTCGTCTATCCGTTTCAAATCGGAGAGATCGCCCCCAGTGTGACAAACTTCGTGGGGATCAACGATGCCGTTGTGGACATTCAGTATTTCGATCCGACGCAGCCAGACGGCCACGTCTACAAGGTGCTGTTCCACGTATGCCATGACCAGATTTGCCAGCTCGAACACAAACCCCGATGGGACTTCATCGATTCGACGATGAACGACACGCTCCTTCACCAGATACGCATGGATACGATCCCGCAACGCGTGATCGAACGCGGCCTGACGATACGGTCAATTTCGCCCCTGACCACGATGAAGGGGGTGTTCGAGACTGAATCAGGATTTTTACCCGCGAGGAACAATGTCTTCAACGCTCCCAATCCCGGAAATAATTATATGGTTGTGAGCGGAGGAACCTCCCAGCTCGATACGCTCAAAGGGGGTCACGCGCTCGACCTTGACGTGGAACTTCGATTCAGTGGCGACTCCAGCTGGACGATTTTTATCGGCGCCCTACCGAGGTTTTCGCGCTGGGTCCGCGTGCCGTTCACCGCATGGCAGTTGATCGTGAACGGACGCGACACGACGTATCGCCAACTGTACACGACGGTGTCGGATCAGGGGAGGGACAGCGTGTGGCGCGCTGCAGACCTCCTCGGTTTGATTTATAACGATAAACCGGTCAACGTGTTTTATCCCGTGACGATCATGGTGGATAGTTTGCAAATCGGACCCAATACCTTCCTGGGCGGCATCTACTACGATGACATCCCGCGGCGGCCCGATTCGAGCATGATGAAGGCGTATCAGTGGACGAACGCCGCAGGATACAAGGGCGCGAAGACAACGATCTGGAAGGCGTACGTCGCCGATGTGGACGACGACGGAATTCCGGCTCCGCGCGGAACCGTCATCCGTTTTGAGCGCTACAAACAGGTCAGGGACCTCGACCAAAAACTCTTCCATCCTCCGGCGGTGACGAAGACCGATGCTTTGGCGGTGCGGCGTGAGATCGAACGCATTAACGTCTTTCCAAACCCCTACTACGGGATGAACCGCGCCGAGGTGAGCCGGTTTCAGCGATTCGTGACGTTCAATCACCTCCCCCGGTCTGCGACGATCCGGATCTTCAATCTTTCGGGCATCCACGTCCGGACAATTCTGAAGGACGACGACACGCAATTCTCGACATGGGACCTTAACAATGAAAACGGTCTCCCGGTGGCCGGAGGACTTTACCTTGCGCACCTTGACTTGCGCGACGGGAACGGGATCGATCTGGGCGCGAAGAATCTGAAGCTGATGATCGTGCGCGAGGCGCAGACATTTGGGAATGAATAAGATTCTATTCGAAATGATCGGTCCGGTCGTGCGAGTCGCCGCTCTGTGGGCGGTTGCAGGCGCACTTGCAAGCAATCCCGCGTACGGGGGACGCGGCGACAAGTCCGGGACAGCGGCGGCACCCGAATTATTAATCCCCGTCGGTGCCCGCTCGATCGGAATCGGAGGCGCATCGCTGGCGACCGCCGCCGGCGTGGAGGCGCTGTACTGGAACCCCGCCGGGCTCGCACGCGCAGAGGGCGGCACGGATGTGATGTTTTCCCACATGAGTTATCTTGCAGAGATCGGGGTGGAGTACGGGGCTCTGAGCACGCGACTGGGAAATATCGGTTACATCGGATTGGCGGTGAAATCCCTCTCCGTCGGAGAGATCCCGATCACAACGGAGGATCAACCCGACGGAACGGGTGGAACGGCTTCCCCGACGTTTCTCGTTATCGGCGGGACGTTTTCCCGGCAGCTATCGGATCGGATCTACGTGGGCGTCACATCGAATGTCGTGTACGAGAAAATGGATCGGGTCTCGGCGACCGGAGTCGCCTTCACCGGGGGCGTTCAGTATACGGGGCTCGGCGGCGTCGAAGGGCTCAGCCTGGGTGCGGTTGTGAAAAATGTGGGCCCGAAAATGAAGTACGATGGCTCCGGCCTGCTGCGCACCGCCGATGTGGGCGACGCTTCGCGGGGCAGTTCTCCGTTGAAAATCGAGGCGGCATCCTCCGACCTCCCGTCGACGATCGAGATCGGGCTCGCTTATACAACGGAAGTCACCGGCGCCGGCAGGTTGAGTGTGCAGTCGGCATTTCAAAACAACAATTATTCGGAAGACGAATATCGGTTTGGCGGCGAGTACGTCTATGACAATTTGCTCTCCCTCCGGGCGGGAATGGCGCTTTCCCCGCAGAGTACTGGAAATGAGTATATTTACGGCCCTTCGGGAGGGATCGGAATTCACTCGCTTTTACAGGGAGCCAACGTATCGGTCGACTACGCCTTCCGCTGGGTGAGGTATTTCAACGGCAACCATGTCATCAGTTTGAATGTCCGTTTTTAGCCCATTTTCGGGTCGCAGAGAGGGCATCCGTAATAGGAAATTCGCAAAATTTTTTCTGCAAAGGAACCCCGATCGAAGCATTATTTTGAAGAAAAGGCTTGACAATATTTCGGAAAAAATCTATATTCAATGTGTCCCCCGGTCGATTTTGACCAAGTGCAACATGAAGTTGTTGCGGGTAAGTACGCCGTACTCAATAAACTTCTCGTTCCACACTGTCATCTAGAGTTCCCGAAAGGATCACCGCCTATGCGTTTTCTTACAGCCTCGCTCTGCGTCTTGTTCCTAAGTAGCATCCTCGTCGCGCAGAAGAAATACCTCGTCTCTCCAAATCAAGAAGTCATGCCGCTGGAGCCGGGCCAGTCGGCCGAAAAATTAATGAATAAATACATGCAGGAGAAAGCGCTATCTGCAGCCGCCGCCTGCGGTGGAGGGGCCTATTTCGGTTTTGATCCCGGGCACAACCCCCCGACGAACAGATTCGGTTTCACCCACAAGACGACGATGGGCGAGTGGTTCGTGGCGCCCGCGAGTGGAACAATCGACACATTCTTTTTCACCGATACGCAGGTCGGCCCCACATGGGCGATTATAGATTCAACCGTGTACGTGCGAATCTTCGAGTCCTTCATTACCCCCACGCACGGCCCCGGCGTATTTCCAGGCCCGTACCCTTCGCCCTGCCGCAGTTGGGGTTACTGGGTGAGCACGAACGATGCGGATCAAGGCGTGGCGGCGTTCCGCGAAGATGCGACGGACACGACCTGGCATTCGACGATCGAAACCAACGGCGGGACGGTACCGTCCTATCAGCCGTTCGGCACGGCGATCTGGGGCTTCTCCGGCTTTCCCGTCAAACTTCAGAAACCGGGGAACGGACAGAATAACAAAGTCGCGATGGCGGACCTCTCGACGCTCACCGTCGTGAAGGATCAGGTGTTTTTCTTCTCTCTCAGAATGAACTCTCCTCCGGGGCACGTCGCAGATGCCACACCCTCCTCGCTCTGGACCCTCTTTGATATAAGCAGCCAGAACACTTCGAAACCCGGGAGGGACTGGAAGTTTTACGAGCACGATTCAGGACCTTCGAACTGCGCAGGAACCCCGGTCGCGGACATCAAGCGAGGCTGGGTCGCGCGCGGTCCATTGGGCGCGGACACGAATGCCGGCGCAGTCTACAATGTATGGTATGTCATGACGCCGACGTCAAATATTCCTCCCTCCATCAATGCGGTGGAAGTGGTTCGTAACACGGTCTCTACCGGTCCTCAGCCGACGTCCTGCGAGATCACGGATTGCGACGCGGAGGTTCCCAGCCGCGCCGGCGTGAAGACCGCCCTATTGCGCTACACTATTAAAGACGCCTTAGGCGCCGCGCTTTCGAGCGGGAATGTTCCGTTGAGCGCCCTGGGCTTCGACCAATTTGTCGGGACAATTCCCGGCACGTCGAAAGGCAATAATGTCTCTTATAAGATTGTCGCCTTCGACTCGACGGGAGCGGGAGATTCGACCGCCAATTACAACTACAGGGTGCTCGACTTAAACAGCGCCTATTACCGCATGGACACCGCTCTCGCGTGCACTCCGGCGAGCATTTCCGGCTCGGGCACCGTGATCGATACATCCAAGTTCTTCCAGGTTTATAATGACGTTGTCAACAAGGGGGATGACGGCACAGCCGGACCATTCAGTCTTGGGGGCCCGTTCGTCTACTTCGGAGACACCGTCAACTACGCGTGGGTTGGGGTCAATGGAGCGATCGCTCTCACAAAAACAGCAACCGATACGCTCGACGTCAACGCGGGGGGCGGCCGGACGGGCTCCGCAACCGGTTACTCCGGTTTTGCAACCAATGGATGGGATTTTCCGATCCGTCAGTATCACCATAGATCCGACTCGGCCAACCAGAAGGCGGGATATCCGCCGAAGAATCTGCTAGCGCCCTATTGGGCGGACTGGGTCGTGTACCAGGATTCGCCGAGAGCGGGGTTCGGCGCTATCCGGTGGAGCAACGCAGGCGGGAAGTTCGTTGTCGAATGGGACGGAGTCGGGGCCTTCTTCACGGGCGGGCCGCAGCCCGATATCGACACGTTCCGCGTCGTACTTGACCGGGGCGCCAGCACCATCCAGTTCCAGTATCCCAACATCGGTACGAACGGCCTCGACACGGCCAACCTGTCCGGGATCCAATCGGATTCGATTACGCATCCCGGCCCGATCACCCCTTTCAACTATTTTAATAAGGACGGCGCGCCCGCGGCAACTCGCCTCCATAACGGACTCTGCGTTTCCTACTATCCTGTCGTCTACTCGGCGGCTTCGCTGGACGGGTGGAACATGGTCTCTGTGGGTGAAGCTGCACCCAGCTACGCCAAGGCGTTCCTCTTCCCGAGCGCCACGTCGGCGAACGCGTTCCGGTACTCCGGAGGCTATGTCCCGACAACCACGCTCGCCAACGGCCCGGGATACTGGCTCAAGTTCTCGGGCGCGCAATCGCTCGATGCGCCCGGAGCCCCGGTCTCAACCCAGGATGTTGCTCTTGCCTCAAACTGGAACATGATCGGATCGGTCTCGAAGCCGGTCGCTGTCGGGTCCTTGACGACAACTCCTCCCGCGATTACCAGTTCA
>DASQAZ010000125.1:0-10613 GCA_035635475.1 Bacteroidota bacterium
GGAGCAGCATCTTCTTTACGCTCACGTAGGTCTTCCCGGCACTTCCCTCTTCCGCATTCGGCGCCGTCTGGACGATCAGCTGGTAGAAGTAGACGCCCGAAGACAGTTTATGAGCGTCGAACTCCGTCTCTTGATCGCCGCCGTCCATGAGTTGACGGTCGATGAGCACCCCCGCATCCTGACCGAGGACGTTGTAAATTTTCAGCGTCACAACAGCCTCCTCAGGAAGCGTGAAGGAGATCACCGTGGTCGGGTTGAATGGGTTCGGGTAATTCTGATTGAGAGCAAACTGATCCGGGACTTGCGATCCGGCAACCGGCTTGATCTGCCGGGTCGTCGGAATACTACCCGTGACCTGCTTGAGGAACGATACCTCGGAGAGGGCGCGTGCCCCTCGGAGTTGGAATTTTCCGCCGGTCCAAGCCAGCGTATCGTTCATATCAAACGGGAGCGGTTTCGCAAAGGCCGCGTTGATCATCTCGACCGTCGCATTGAGACCTGCGTACACCGCCGAGTCGACGCCTTCCCAGTTTGTCATCTCGTCGTTCGCAATGTCCGCGATCCCGTTGATGGTCAGGCCGTTCAGCGGGTCACTCCCCCCGTTGTCGTACACGAGGTCGCCGAATCCCGCCGGTGTTTTCGGCAGAGCCGTTTCGCTCGCTGCGATGTTGATCTGCAAGGCAAGAAGGTTGGCCTTGAGCCTGTTATTGTGCTTGATTGCAGGCAGCGTCTTCTGTCGCTTGAGGATCGGCTTGCCCTTGATGTAATCGAGTCCGCGCGGCCTGCCCGTATCCTGGATGCCTTTCGTGTTGAACGTCTTGAAGACATCGCTTTGTTTGCCCGGCTGGAGATAGCCCTTCTCCTTACCCGCAGGATTGAATTGCGCGGGCCTGCCAACGATGAGCGAACCGCCCTGCTTATAGATCTCATCGATGACGTTGGCGGTATTCGGCATGACGACCGGCTTGCCGGGTTTGGTCCTCTTCACCGGTTTTGCCTGGTCGTCCGCGGAAAGCTGACCCGCCGTGAAGGTGTGGAATTTCACCGTTGTGTCCGGAGTGAACACGTTGAGGAACAGGATCGTCGCCCCGTTCGTTGAATCGGGTAGATCGACCACCACCGAGTCTCCGCCGTCGGAGCGCAGGGTATCGTTCACGTAAATCCGGTCGAAGGTGTAATTCGACAGATGTCTCCGCTTGATGGAATAGTGACCCGGCTGACAGGAAGGCAGCGGGTTGATGTTGTCGGAGATGAACCCGTCGAAGAGCGTCTGCCATGGAGCGGTTCCGCTGCTCGAATAGGATATCTTGACCGGCCACGGATAATCGGTCGGGATCACCGTCGCGGCCGTAAGGACCTGATCGTGACCGATGCCGACGGTATCTCTTGTATCGATGATCCGTATCCACTTTTTCTTGTTGCCGAAATCGAAGCCCATCACCGTACCGCTGTCGGTGATTGTGACGTGATAGAACGGCGGAGAGATCGGCCACGTCTGCTGCCATCCCGCGCGGTGCTCTTCAACGATGCAATACTCGCCCGCACAGAGATTGTTGAAGCAGTAGAATCCGAGAGAATCTGTGAGCGTGCACGCGATCGTGTCGTGCGTGGGGTAGTGATCGATGTTGCATCTCACGAGACAGATCTTCCAGTGGTAAATGCCAAACTCCGTGCCGTAATTGAACTTATGATTTCCATTCGCATCGTTCCATTTCCGTCCGCAAATTCTGCCATGACATTTCAGGCTGTCGCAGTGCGTCAGCGTCAGGTTGTAGGGGCCGGAAGTGTCTTTGCAGAAGGACGGGCCCGGGCCGGTCAGGACCAGCGTGTAGGTACCGCTCCCCACAGGTGTCAGCGTATCGTTGATACCATTCGCAGGGGGAATCGGATTCCCGTTGAAGTACCACTGGTACGTATAGTAACCGACGTACGGGCCAATGGGGCCGGGGATCTTTACCGTATCGCAGAGCTTGTCGCATCCGAACGGAACAAGTCTCAGATCCGGTTCTCCCGAGGTGATGGTGATGCTTGCGCTCGCAGTGCAGCCGTGGTTAGTCGTGACCGTCACCGTGTACAGGCCGGGTAGCGTCACGATGATCGACTGGGTTGTCGCGCCGGTGTTCCACGAATAATTCGGCGCGCTCGAGCTGGTGAGTGTCAGCGAACCACCCTTGCAGAGCATCGTCGGCCCGCTCGGGGTAATGGTGGGGGCCGGGGGAATGGGATACACGTTAATCGTGAAGGGCGCCGACACCGCCGAGCAGGGCGGCGTGTTTGAATCGGTAACCGTCACCGTGTATGTATAGGCTCCCGGCGTATTTAAGAACACCGTGAGCGTCTGCCCCGTGGAGGCGTCCGACCACAGGTACGAGTAGGGTCCCGCGGGAGCGGTCAGCGTAATGAGCCCCGATCCGCAGATGACGGGAGAGATATTGGGCGTAATCGTCGCTGGCGGAAGCGGGTTCACCACGACGGAAACGGCGGGCGATGTACAGGTACACCCGTTGGCATCGGTCACGATGACGGTGTAACTTCCCGTGACCGTTGCGGAATATGTCTGGAGGGTTTGGCCAGTGAGGTTCGCGCCGTTCAATTGCCATTGATACGCGCTTCCCGGCGATGCGGTAAGTGTCACCGATCCGCCTTGACAGAAAGGCGGCGGATTCGTCGGTGAAATCGGACATGACGTCGGCGGCGCCGTGATGTTGATCGAGTGTGTCACCGAGTCGGTACAACCATTCGCATCCTTCACGATCAGTTTGACGATATACGTCCCCGCGGTTGTCCAGGCATGAGAGGTATTCTGCAGCGCGGAAGTTGCACCGTCGCCGAAGTTCCAGAGCCAGCTCACCGCTGATCCTCCCGAACCCAACATCGTGATATCCGTCCCCGCGCAGGCAGAGCTTGGAAGCACAAATGCCGCGCTGGGGAAAGCAGGCACAGTCACGATCTTCGTGATCGATACCGTGCACGTCCCGTTAGACACCGTCAGCATGACGCTGTGCGGGCCGGAGGTCGAATAGCTCGTCGATGGATTTTGAGACGTGGACGAGGTCGGCGATCCTCCCGGGAAACTCCAGCTCCACGAGGTGATGGAGTTCGGGGGAAGGAACGTCGAATGATCGGTGAATTGGATGGCGCCGCAAGTCCCGGCGAAGCTGAAATCTGCCGCGAGCGGGATCGGAACCGACTGCGAGGTGCTGATCGGACAGCTATTCGGGTCGACTCCGCTGTACGTCACCGTATACCATCCCGCTGAGGTAAACAAATGCGTCGGGTTCGTCAAAGCCGACGTGTTGTTTGCCCCGCTCAGAGGATCCCCGAAGTTCCAGTTTTGACCTGTGATGCCACCCGAGGATGATCCGTTGAACTGTACTGGATTGCAGATCGGCGTGGTTATCGTGAAACTGATTGATCCGACCGGCGTGCAACTCCCCGGCGGACACGGCCCGGCCGTGATCGTAATGATGTTCGATGTCGAGGAGCATCCGTTTGCATCCGTGACGACGACATAATATGATCCGGTCGCGCTCACGACGATCGTCGGCGTATTCTGGCTTCCCGGGGACCACAGATACGTATATCCGGGACCCTGGAGCGCATAGAGGGTGTCAAAGAACGAGGGGGCCGGCGGAGTGCAATAATTTGTCGGATTCGGAGTCGAGATACTCGCAACCGGTCCGGGGCTTACAGGAACGGTGATCCGCGCCGTATCGGTGCATCCCGAGGCGTTTGTGACCGCTACCCAGTAGGGCCCGGGCGTGTTCACGAGAAGCGTTGCAGTATTCGCGCCGGTGTTCCATGAATAGGTGCCGCCCCCGGTGGCCGTCAGAACAACCTGGCCTCCGGGATTACAGACTTTGCCCGTCATCGAAATGGCTGCAGTCGGTTTCGGATTGATGGTTATCGGAAGCAGGAGGGTTTGGCTGCAGACCGATAGCTTTATCTTTACGCTCCCCCCCGGCCCATGCCATAGTACGCTGATCGCGTTTGTGCCCTGACCGGTCGTAATGCTGCCGAGCGGAGACGGGTTTCCGGACCCGTCCACGATCGACCAGGTGTACACTACTCCGGGGTTCGGTCCCCCCGCCGAGTACGAGGTCGTCTGATCCATACACACATTTCCGGGTCCGGTAATGCTCGGTACGGAAAGAACGATCACAGGAAGAGAAATGGCAGCCGACGCGCAAAACGGCGGATTTGGACTTACTTGTTGAACAGAAATTGTCCCGGCGCCGGACCACTGCACCGTGACCGGGTTGGCCGCAGGCGAGCCGATGATTGTCCCGCCCGTTATAGTCCACAATAAGCCGAATCCTGCTCCCGAGGGGGTCGCAGTATACTGGTAGGTCGAGCCCGTACAGATGACGGCGGGCCCGGTGATGGAGACCGCAGGCGGTACGAAATTAACCGTGACGGTCATCGTTACGCTCGGATTGCAGTAGAGGCTCGGATTCAGAGGCACTGCCGTCACCGTCTGCGTGCCGCTCGTTGTCCATGTAACGGTGATCGCATTCGTGCCGTTGCCCGTGAATGTTCCCCCGGTAACGGTCCAATTGGCATTATTGCTTGCAAAGAAATTGGACGTCGAGCCGATGCAGAACGGGCCCGGTTGCCCGAACATTTGAAAGTGATCCTTCACATTAATGATGATGGTCGCAGTCCCGTGGCATCCAAGGAGGATATTATTCCACGTCGCTGTCAGGGTATAGGTGCCGGGAAGGAGTCCCCAGTGAATCGTGATCTGATTGGTATTCATCCCTGAAATAATGGAGCCGCCGCCTGTGAGGGTCCAGTTGTAATACGTTCCGGGCCAGAGTGGAAGCGAGTATATTTCATTCGAGCTCGGACAGGCAACGATGTTCCCTGTGATGGGTCCGTTCGTTGAGATAATCGGCACGATCACTGTCGTCGTTTCGGGACAGACCCCTGTGCATCCCGTGATGAAGAGGGAAATAGTTCCCTGGGGTCCTGCCCCCCACTGGACACAAATATTGTTCAGATTGGTCGGACCGATGATGGTTCCGCCGTTTACGAGCCAATGGTAAACCGCGCCTGAGCATCCCGAAGCGGTAGAATAACAGGCTTCTGCAGATGCACAGACCGTAGCCGGACAGGTTATAATCGGACCGTCGAGGTTACTCACCGTAACGACAAACGTTGCGGAATCTTTGCATCCGCATTTATTATAAGCCACAAGCGTAATCGTATGCGGTCCCGGCGTTGTGTACGTATGTGTCGGGTTCGTCAAAGTCGAAGTATTGTTCACCCCGCTGGGAGGATCCCCAAAGTTCCAGAGGTAGCTGATCGCGTTCACCGACTGGTTCGTGAACGTGAGCGGTACGTTCTTACAGACGTTGGCATTGACGGTAAATGCCGCGACGGGTGAATCGATGATTTTCACACACTGTTCCTTCGACGCCGTGCAGCCGACACTGTTGGTCTCCGTGACCTTGATCGAGCCCGGGCCTGCCGGACCCCACAATACCGTGACGCAGTTGGAAGTCGAACTTCCGACGATCGTCCCTCCGACGACGGTCCACGAATACGTGCTGCCTGTGACCGACATCGTGCAATACGTCGTGTACGAATGCTCGCAGGCGCCGAGGCAGTCCCGCTTCGGGTCGGTGCCTGACCCCGGGTGCTGGACGCTGTCGAGACAGCTCGAATCGGGAGCAAAGGAGGAATTGATCTGGGGATTTGGATAGACGCTATTGGGAGGGCAGTTCTGGCTATAGCCCAATGCTATCCCCAGGCCACAGCACACGATCAGAACGACAAGTCGGAGAATCTTCATGCTACTTCCTTTCGGTAAACTGGATGATGGTGGATTCGTTGTTTCTTTGACCCGCGACACGACGGTCACGACTCTGTGAGGATGATTTTCTTCGTATCGACATAGCTCTTGCCGCCGTATTCGGCAGAGAGCCTGTAAAAATAAATTTCCTTATCTTCGCTGGGGCTGTGGTTCCACGACTCGGGTCCCAAGTCGACGTGATGCGTCCCGGGATCGAGGGCCTCGTTATCAATGAGCGTTGTGACTTCCCTCCCTGCCTTGTCAAAAATCTTCAATGTTACGCGGGCTTTGTCGGGCAAGTCGAAGGTGATTCCCGACGGACTGAATGGATTAGGATAGGTCAGCCGGGAAGTGAGCTGTGGGGACATGGAATGCAACATAAAGAAGGATTACCGGGCGCGCAATCGTGGAATCCATGATTCCGGAGTTGATAATTCATGACTGACCGAGATTCCCCCTCAAATCGGCATATTCAGGGGGGTGGAGCGGGCGGGAGTCTGCTACTCAAGCGAGGTGAGGCCTTTTCGGATGGCATACTTGGTGAGTTCGGCAACACTGTAGAGCTTAAGCTTTTCCATGATATGCTGTTTATGGGTGTCAATGGTGGGGATACTCACGTGGAGGGTCGCCGCAATATCCTTCGTTGATCTTCCTTCGGCGATAAGCTGCAGGATCTCCCTTTCTCGTGCGGTGAGCTGCGCGGGTTGAACGGCATCCGACGATGCAAGATGTTGGAGGTAATCCTGCACCACAACGCCAGCAATATCCGGGCTGACGTAAATCTTATTGTCCAGTACGGTCCGGATCGCCCGCTCCAACTCATCCAACGCGCTGTGTTTCAATAAATACCCCGACGCGCCCGCAGCAAGCATCTCGGATACATAGCGCTTATCGGAGTGCATTGAGAGAGCGATAACCCGTACGCCCGCGACCTCCGAAACAATTTGACGGGTCGCTTCGATTCCGTTGAGATCCGGCATCGAAATGTCCATGATGACGACATCGGGTCTCAGCAAGCGCGTCTGCTCGACGGTCGTGCGGCCGTTCTCCGCCTGACCGACGATGGCCATCCCGAGCTCATTCTCCAGAATGCTCCGCAATCCCTCCCGAACCAATTTATGATCGTCGGCAAGCAGGATGCGAACGGGTGCCGCCTTCTCCGCGCTCATGCCTCGCCGATCTGTAATGGCGAGGTAATCGTCACCCGGGTGCCCTCGCCTGCCTGCGACTTGATTTCCAGGTTGCCGCCGAGGTAGGCGAGTCGCTCGCGGATATTGAATAATCCGAACCCGCCCCCGCCTGCTGAAGAACCCGACTTCCGCGCCATATCGAATCCTTTGCCGTCATCGGTAATCTCGATTTGCATCGAGCCGTCGAGATGCGAAAGCAGAACGACGGCACGGCGTGCTTCCGCATGTTTGATGATGTTGACGAGCACCTCGCGGACAGCGTGAAACAGCAAGACTTTGACTTCCTCGGAAAGCTTTTTCGGATGCCGGTCATCATGAAATTCGATGGCAATGCCGTGCTGGCTCTCCATGCGTTCCGTCAGCCATTCGATCGCCGCCTCGAAGCTCAATTCGTAGAGAATCGGCGGGCAGAGTTCAAATGTCAGCGTCTGGGTGTCCGTGATCGATTGATCGATAAGAACGCGAATTGCTTCAAGCGACTGCTGATGGACCGGCGGCAGGCCCGTTCTCTCCAGGCCCCGGATTTTCATCTTGCTCAGGGCAAGCGTTTGCCCGATCACATCATGGAGGTATGTCGCCATTCGGCGCCGTTCGCGCTCTTCGGTTAAAGAAAGCTCGGAGGCAAGCGAGCGAAGCTTGCCCTCCGCCTGTTTGCGCTCGGTGATATCAAACGCCGTCGCAAGCCGCACCGCCTCCCCCTGAAACTGAATCCACCCCGAGCTGCAGTCCACCCACCGCTCACGTCCCCCCTGCGTGATGATTCTGACCTCGTAGCGCCGGGGCACCGGCACACCTGCGGCCGGCGATAGCTCCTCACGCCGCGGCACTGCTTGGTCGTCGGGGTGGATGAGATCAAGATAGCTCATTCTCAGAAGCTCCGACTGCGTAAAGCCGGTGAGGTTCTCCGCGCCGGAATTTACAAACAGCAGTTGAAAGTCCTTGAAAATGAAAATTGCCGATGAAGTCATTTCCGTGACAGTCCGGAACTTTGCCTCGCTTTTCCTGAGTGCGATGTCATGATGTCGTTTGCGGACGAGATGCACAACGCCGAGCGCGACAACCGCCAGCAATAGTATGCCCGTCGGAATCAGAAACCCCGGACGGAGGTACATGGGAAACGGGACGAAAAACGAGCCGCCCGCCCCTTCGGCGAGATAATTTCCGAATAATCCCCTCGCCTGCACCCGGTACGCATATTCGCCGGGATCGAGATCAACAAGTGTCTGTTCGTGCATCCTGCTCCAGGCCGACCAGTCGCCATCCCGAAGTTTATACCGCGTCATGATTTCCGTTGGATCGAGCTCCCCCCAATACGAGAAGGCTTGCCAGCGGAGCAGGATATTTTTCCCCTCCATCCTCGGCACGTCCAGCCGGATGCGCGGCTCGGGTGTGCTGCTCGCATCCATATCGAGAATCGCAACCCCGCCTCCCTGCGTCCCGACGCACACCTCGCGATCAAGCGGCAGGAGAGGCCAGAGTACAGAGTGCGCCAATCCCGATTGCCGGTCAAATATTGACCACCGGCCGCCGGCATAGCAGCAGAGCCCGTCACCGGTTGCGACCCACAACCTCCCTTTCGAATCAACGCTCAAGTCCCAGATGTAATCGTTGATGAGTCCGTCCGCGACGGTAATGTAATGAATGCTGTCGTTCTGATCGATGTACCCTACCCCGACTCCCACCGTTGAAGGATCACCGAACCACAGCCGCTGAGTACTGTCGAGCGCCAGCGCAAAGACCCTGCCCGTGTGGAGGCCCTGCGCGAGCGTCCAGTGTGTCCACGCTCCCTCGCCGGCATGGGGTACGCGATGCACCGGTACCCCCGGTTTCCACCGGCTGAGTCCCCTCGCCGTCCCGAACCAGAGAGCCCCATCCTTTCCTTCGCAAAAAGCATAGACACGACCGTTGATCAACCCTTCCTTCTCTCCCCATGGGATGAATGTCGTGTCATTCTGGAGGAACGACCCCGGCTCACCGTGATCAGGTCCCGGGAAATTTTTACCAAGTCCAAGAAACCACAGCCTCCCCTCGCGGTCCTTTCGTATCTTATGTATCCGAACCCCCTCGGGGCTTGGGCTCACATCGAAGTGTGCCCAGCGCGAACCGTCCCACCGGTATGCCCCGTCGAATGAAGAACCGCTCGAAACCCAGATCTGTCCGTAGCGGTCTTCCGCCAGCCCGGTGACAACATATAACCGCCGGGAATTGATCGAGGTGATATACTGGACTGCATTGCCCGGCCGGTGGACTTCGATGCCGTCGCTGGTTCCAACCCAGAGGCTGCCGTCGCGCGTTTTCACAAGCTCATTGGCGTAGTTCCGGAGATCGGGCGATTCATGCTTGAGGAATCTCCAACGGGAGGATGATCGCCTGTAAAGGAACAGGCCGTGCTCTGTGCCGACCCAGAGATCGCGGTTCGATCTGAATTTGACGAACGCAACATCGCGGATATCCGGGTTCATGAGAGGGAGCGGAGCCCACACTCGATTCTGCCGTATCTTCACATCTCCCGATTGATATGCGACAACCGCCTCGCCATCCTCGCCGATGTCGAGCGATTTGACGTTATCGGGCCGCTCAATCGTGCTCCTCACCGGCACCGATCCATTGTACCATTCCCACAATCCCATCTTCGCGAACGGATAGGTGAGATAGGTGATGCCGGTTCCGTGTGTATCTTCTGCGAGAAAGCTCACGACTCCCGGCGTGGTTTCACACGCGATCTTGAGCTTCCATTCCCCGCCCTCGAGGCGATACATGCCGCTGAAAAGATTTGCCCATACACTGCCCCCCTTCGTATCCCAAACGGAACTTGTTTTTCCCTCCGTAAGCCTGGATGAAGGAGTGAACGGTTGTAACCTTCCGTCTTGAAGGATCAGGATTGAAGAATTCCTCTCGACCAGGAGGCTGTTGGCGGTAAGCGGTGCTACGGCATAGGCGTCACTGATAGGCAGAGGAGCAAAGCCGTTCCGATCGCCTACATACCATTTCCTGTCGCAGCGCAGGATGAGCTGATGTGATCCGAACCGTTTTGCGGCCTGAATCCGCTGAACCGGTGCGCCCGCCGAGCTATCGATCTGATTCCACCGGAAGCCGTCATACCACGCTAACCCGAACATCGTGACAACCCATACGGTCCCGTCACCCGTCTCCACAACATCTCTGACCCTGTCGGAGGGCAAGCCAGACTCCGTCGTGAATCCTGCCCATCTCCATGCCTCGTAGAAGCGTTCGTCCTGTGCAGAGAGGCGTGACACGAAGAGGCATATTCCGGCCATCACGAGCGCCGAATGTTTGACGCCGGCTATCATGGATTGCATCCCACGGTAAGGCGGTCCACCCGTCCGGATAAACAAACTGAGAGGGTTAATGAGGGAAAAGTCACGATCAGAGGTTTGTTTTTAGGGTCAATTATTATTAGAATCGTTGGTGCAGGACGCCCCAACCGGTCGGGGCGCCCTGATTCAGAGCGGCTAAAACTCTCCAGAGGTATTTTTGGATCAAATCTATAAGTTGATCAAGCTGAACAAGCTTGTCACCAACCACCGCGTAAAATTTGCCTCCGTGTTGCTCGCTCACCAACTCAAGCTCCGTCATCTGTTTGTACGTTTCGATCCGGTCATGGC
>DASQAZ010000126.1:0-11346 GCA_035635475.1 Bacteroidota bacterium
GTCGAGTTTCCGGACCGTGCGCGTGGGCGCGGCCAACTGGGCAATCCCGCTCGCGGTCAGCGAGACCGGCCCGGCGCGCGATACGGTCTATTTCGGGATCAGCCCGCAGGCAACCGTAGGCATCGACCCGGCGCTCGGCGAATACGAGCTTCCCCCGATAGCGAGCGGTTTTTTTGACGTACGGTTCGTGGACGTTCACGCCCCGTACGTTATCGGCGAGGGGCTTAGGGTGAACTGCCTGCCGTTCACCGGATACGGCCAGGTGGATACGTTCAAGGTGAGGTTCCAGCACGGGACGGGCACCTATCCAATTCGATTCGGATGGCAGCCTGGATACATCCGCCAGATCTGCGACAGCCTTGTGCTCATCGACGAATTTGGCGGCATCGTCGTTCACAGGAGGATGGATATCGATTCATCCTTGTCGCTGTCCAATTCGAGTATTTCATCGCTCCTGCTGGTCCTGTATGGGGCATTCCCGATCCTGGATGTGAAGGCCCCGGTGAGGGGCGTGCCGCGCGGTTACGTGCTCTCCCAGAATTATCCGAATCCGTTTAACCCGTCGACCCGCATTCAGTTCTCCACAGAGCGCTCTTCCCGGATCCGCATCGCGATTTTTGATGTTCTCGGCAGGGAGGTCGCGACTCTCGTCGATGCCGACTTCTTCCCGGGAACGTACTCGTTTTCATGGTCCGGCGTTGGCAAAGGAAGCGAACATGTGCCGAGCGGTATCTATTATGCGCGCATGGTTGCAGAGCCGGCGGGAAACGACCCGGGCGATCGCTCGCGGTACGTCGCTACGATTAAGATGGTGATGTTGAAGTAAAGGGAGAGAATTCCGGAGCACTTTGCGATAAAATTACTGAACCCCATCTGAAAATCGCGGAATGTATTTGAAGTTCTTTCTGACCGCCCTTCTATCCCTCCCGGTCCTTCTCGTCGGATGTCTCGACATACCGGGCGGCCCCCCTGAGTCAGCCTTCGATATGCGCGCCCAGATCCGCTTCGTCGACGTGGGAAATGGCATCGATACGATTGCGCTTCTGTTAAGAACCGATCCGGACACGATGCGCAGCGTGTTCACGGCCGACAGCACCGTGACGAGCGGCGCAGACACGATCGCGATCCATGATACCGTCCACGTAACGACGTATCCCCGCATTTATTACCGGCGGTTTGTGGCGGATTATTCCTCTCCTTTCAGCGTTGTCGAGGACGGCGCTTCCATCGGCCTGTTGAACTACGGCGACGGAACCGGCTACCTCAACACTCCCGCAGGACCGCGGTTACTTTCGCTCATGGCCAACGCACAACTTGCCGATACCCTCATTGTTCAGGTCTCGGACAGCGAGCATGTCGGCGCTCAGGATACGCTTGGCAAGGGGTCTTCAAAGTTTGATATAAAAATTACCGGCCGCTCGTACACGGTTCTGCCCCCGGGCGCGGCGGGGATGGAAAACATCATGGTGGACTATAAGAATCCCAGCCTGGTGATCATTACCGATCGCAAACAGACGGTGTTTTTCGTGCACGACATCAACCCGATCATCTCCTCGGACGGGGGGCGCGTCCGGTACGGATGGATGAACTATCTTGTCGCCGACGAGCGATACAGCGATCGGATTATCCGCAATGGGGCGATCCTGCCGGCCGACTCCATCGCGATTCGCATCGTCAATGCGTCGCGCCTGACCCCAAGCAAGAAGATTGTCGTAAGAGGGATCCCGCCGGGAGCGGGACCGACCGTATCAAAAACACTCGACAGTCTGGCGTTTCTGACGGTGACCCGCTACAGAGATTACCCCCCGGGGAGCTATTCGGTTTCCGTTTCCAATGCGGGAGGTGTAACCGGAACAGATTCTCTCGCCGGCCTCACTCTCAACGGAGGTCACCGTTTCACGATTGCGATTGTGGACAGAGATTCCACCTACCATTTGAGAAAGTACGACGATGATTAGGACAGGATTGGAATGTTCCCGTCATCCATCATGGAGGAATCCGACATGAGGAGCGTTGTTTTGTTTTGTCTGCTCACATCAATGTGCTGCACGTTCTCTCTTGCGGGGAACGGCAAGATCACGGGGCGCGTGACCGATGCATCGACGAAAGAACCTTTGATCGGAGCGACCGTTGCCATTGTGGGAACGACGCTCGGTACCTCCACGGATGTCGAAGGAAAGTTCGCCATCCTGAGCGTTCCGCCTGGAGAATACGACCTCAAGGCGACTTACATTGGTTACCAGGATGTTACGACGAAGGGGATCAGGGTCAACAGCGATCTGACGTCGGAAGTGAACTTTGCCCTCAGCTCAACCGAGGTGGAGCTCAAACCGGTCGAGATCATCGCCCAGCGGCCGATGGTAAACAAAGGTGCGACAAATATGGTCCGCATCGAGACGCGCGAGGAGTTGCAAAATCTTCCGTTGCGAAGCATTCTGGCCGCAATCGCCACTCAACCCGGGGTCGTCGCGCAGGATGACCGCGGGGTTCAGAAGCTTTACATCAGGGGCGGGAGGAGCGACGAGGTGGGATACTACGTCGAAGGAGTTTCAACGCGCAACGTGCTCACAGGCGATCAGGTCACGAACCTGATTCCCGAGGCGCTTGAGGAGTTTCAGGTCCACTCCGGAGGATACACCGCCGAATACGGAGGATCGAATGCCGGAATTGTCCGCCAGCAGCTGCGATCGGGTACGTCAAACTACCGGGTGACCATGCAAATGGAGACCGACAATCTCAATCTTTCCGGAGGGTTCCTCAAGTATAACCCGGGCCAGAAAACCCTCGGAACGTACGGATACGGTTACAGCGACGGCGTCATCACGTTGAGCGGACCTGTGGTGACCGATCACATCAAACTCTTCATTGCCGGAGAGAACCAGTTCCAGCGCGATACTCACGTTCAGTTTATTTCCCCGTTTCACTTCGAGAACCTTACCGATAAGAACACCGCGCCGGCGGAGACTGTCCACGTTCTCGACTTCCAGGCCGGCAATGTCGCCGGCACGCTCCGCAACCGCTATTCCACGAACGGGACCCTCACCTTTGATTACAGCCCCTTTATCGTCCGGGTCGGGGGCACGTTTTCATGGCAGCGCGAACGGGTGAACGATTTCCCCATTGTCCATATGTTTAACGCAGCGCGCCTGCCGCTGACGGATCAGACGGACGGACTGCTGAACATCAAACTAACCCACTTTGTCAACTCGAAGACGTTCTACGAGGTGAATCTCAGCTACTTTGATTCGCGGTCGAAGACATACGATCCCCTCTTCGGCGACGACTATCTCCATTACAAAGACAGTCTGCTACTCTCGGAGCAGGGATTCAACACCAATCTGAGCTATGCGCAAAACCCGACGCCCTATAATCTTGCGGGATTTCCATTCGACCGGCCAGGACGGCTCATCGCCCAATACCAGAAGGGCAAACAATTCTCCCTCGGAGGATCAGCCGATCTGACCTCTCAGATCGGGCCGCATGAGCTCAAGCTCGGCGGTTCTGTGAACCGGTATACCGTCCGCGCATTCCGGCTGGGGCGGCGTTCTCCGCGTCCGAACGAGGGGGATCTTGAACAACTTCTGAGTTCGCTCCGGGGCGACCCGAACACCTATCGCGGCCCCGGCGCTTACGATCCGATTACCGACAGTTATGCGAGGGATGTCGCCTACCTGAAGGCCGGGGCGTTCATCAGCTCATACGGCTACGATGTCTATGGAAATGAAATCAATGGTGGCTTCGACGGACCTAAACATCCGATGTACAGTGCGGTATACGTTACGGATAAACTGGAGCTCAACGATCTCATCGTCAACGGCGGGCTCCGGCTCGATATCCTGGACAACGACGATCGGGACCTGATCAGCGCGACGAATCCGAGCGTTACGCGCGCCGACCTGATCATCCCCTCCGGCTTTATTCGAAAGCCGGCATTCAAACAGGTGAGTCCGAGACTCGGATTCTCGTTCCCCGTGACGGATCGAACGCAATTTCACATGCAATATGGAAAATTCCTTCAATCGCCGCAGTTGAGTACGATCTACGCGGGCCGCGGATATTCCGCCGTCATATTCAGCGGACAAAACTTCATCTCGCAGCCGATCGGGTACGGACTCGATCCTGAGCGCGCCACGCAATATGAAATCGGCTTTACACAGCAATTTTCAGATTACGCCGTCTTCGATATCACGGGATTTTACAAGGATATCCGGGGTCAAATTCAACTGACGAAGATCATTACCGATCCCGGCGCGACCGCCGCCGCGTACAACACGCTCCAGAACGGCGACTATGCCACAACGAAGGGAATGGAGCTGCACCTCACGATGCGCCGCGTCGCGCGGATCCAGGCGCAATTGAACTATACTCTTTCCGATGCGCAGGGGACCGGACCGAGCCCCTACTCGGCGGTCTCGAGCGTAGAGAACGCGACACCGCGCCCCACCGTCATATCCCCGTTGACGTTTAACCAGGCGCATCGGGGCACGCTCAATCTCGACTTCCGGTTCGGCGAAAATGACGGCGGATCGATTCTCTCCCGCCTCGGCGCGAATCTCCTCTTCAGCTTTAACAGCGGTCACAACTTTACCCGCTCGACAGGCAGTATCGGACAGCGCGATGCCTACCTCGGGGGGATTCTGGCCGACGACGATCCCAGGACGAGGAAACCGATCGAGCCGATCAACTCTTCGACGACCCCATGGGTGTACAATCTCGACCTCCGGCTCGATAAATCAATCCGGCTCGGGCTCATCGACCTGGATTTGTACGTGTATGTTCAGAATTTGCTTAACACCCAGAACGTCCTCAATGTCTATTCACGCACGGGCAACGCCTACGACGACGGGTTCCTCGGGTCTCCGGATTTGAGTTCGAGCATTGTCAAGTCGTTTGGACAGCAGTATGTTGACCTGTACAGGGCGATCAACCTCGAGAACAGACAGCACTACGGTCTAACGCAAGGCGGGGATTTGTTCGGACCGCCGAGGCAGGTGCGGGTCGGCATGCGGCTCGAATATTGAACGGTCATCCATTGAAGGATCTTTCCATGAACGTGGATTCCAAGATTGCCACATGCCGGATGAGGCGACGGTTCGCCTCGGTCGCGCTGCTCTTCCTTATGGCGTTCGGGGTTCGGTCAACCGGGCACGCCTCCACAAAACCGTCAAAAGGGAAGACCCCGACCCCGCCGTCTATCGGAAAGGTAACAAGCAACGGGCCTGCATCCACACTCGTGAACATCAACAATATCGCAATGTGGGCCCGGGACGACGGCCTCATGGAGCGAAGACCTCAGGACCTGAACGCCGGTACGACATTTCCGCGAGGAACTTCCACATGCATCTACGCAGGGGGGTTAATCTGGGGGGGAATGGTGATCGACGGGGGCCAACCGTCGCTGCGAGTGGGCGGACAAACCTACAACTATGGGACCGTCCCAGGACGGATCATCAGCAGGGGCGTCAAAGAGAGTCCGGACGGCCCGACCGTGCATATTTACCGTGTGCGCCGTGATTGGAATACCGCCGATCTGGCGCACGACGCCGCGGAGTTCAACGACAAGCCGTTGTCGCAGGTGACGCCCGACGACATCACCTCGCTCAGGGCGCAGTACAAGCGGGACTGGCTCGAATGGCCCTGGCAAAAGGGGGCGCCTTATTACGACCGGAACAATAACGGGATTTATGATCCCGATCCCAGTGGAACCTTTAACGCTTCTAAAGACGAGCCGGGACTTGGAGGCGCGGACCAGGTGGTATGGTTCGTGGCCAACGATCTGGATGCGAGCGCGACCCGCGGCCTCTATGGCTCGCCGCCGGTGGGTATGGAAATGCAGGTGACGTGCTGGGGCTATGCCCGTTCAGACGAGCTCGGAAACGTTATTTACCAGCGGTACCGGATTATCTATAAAGGCACGGCGTCAACACCGCCGAATGGCAGGATCGACTCCATGTACCTATGCAAGTGGATTGATCCAGACCTCGGCGACTACGGTGATGATTTCGTGGGGTGCGTCCAGGAAAAGAGCCTTGGCTACGTTTACAACTCGAGCCCCTCAGATGCAGAGTACAAGAAGTTTGATCTCTCGGGCGGCGCCAACGGCGGACCGCCAGTCGTGGGGTATGATTTCTTCGAAGGCCCGCGAGTCGTCTCACCGGGCTCGTCTGCGCGTTGGGACCTGAAGATTCTCCCCGGATATGCCAATCTTCCGATGACGACGTTCGGCTACTTTGCCGCCGGCGGACACGACAGCGACCCCGACTTGAGCAATTATGAGGGCACGAGACAATGGTATAACCTCTTAAGGGCGTATCGCCCCCGACCCGTCGACCCGCCTCAATGCTTCGTCGACATCACTACGAAGCAATGCACACACTTCGAACTGTCGGGCGACCCGACGACACTCCAGGGATGGATCGATGGGAATGTCGACCCGCCGAGCGATCGCCGGATGCTTCTGGTATCCGGGCCGATCACCATGGCTCTCGGGGACACGCAGGAGGTTGTCGTCGGGTTGATGGGCGGCATGGGAGCGGACAATATTGACGGAATAAACGTTCTGAAGACAATCGACGACGTGGCGCAGGATGCGTTCAACCTGAACTTTGAACTCCCCGATCCCGTGCCGCCTCCGGCCTTGCGAGTTGTCGAACTCGACGGAAAGGTCATCCTCGACTGGGAGTCCGACACCGCACAGACGCGAAAGATCGAGACATACGATTCCAAGGGATATCGCTTCGAGACGTACAAGATTTATCAACTGCCATCCGCCAGCGCGACACTGAAACAGGCCAAGGCATTCCCCCCGTTCGACGTCCGGCTGCCGCGCTCCATGGCGGTGACAACGGACAAGTTTCGCAGCAGACCCCTCGTCGACGGGCAGAAGTACTACTACGCCGTGACCGCAACAGTCTTTAATCCCGATCCTTCCTTGGTCAAGAAGAGACTCGAGTCCCAGCTCATCATCAAGATCGCGATTCCCCACAGTCCGAATCCGGGGACCGTCTATCCGTATCCCGCCGGTAACGCATTGTCCGACGTGCAAAACGTGGCCGGCGTCAATGATGCGCCGGTGAAGCTTACCTTCTTCGATCCCACCCGGCCCGACGGGCACGAATACCGGGTTCCTTTCGTCAAGGTCGGGACAGATTTCACATGGAATTTCATCGATCTCGGAACGGCTGCAAATCCTCTTAACGATACGCTTCTCAACACTTTGAAACTCGGTACGAGCGTCCGTTTCAGCATTCGAGGGTACACAATCGAGGTCGACCCGCCGCCGATAGGGGTCAAGGGTGTCTATCAGACAAAATTCGGCGGCCAGCCAGCGAACGATTTTGTCTTCAGCACTCCGAATCCCACCGGAAATTATCTCGTCATAGGCCGGGTCAACACATTCGGCAATTCATCACTGGATTCGATCAAGGGATTGAACCCCTCCGACCGCGATATCGAATGGAGGTTTACCGGCGACTCCAGCTGGGCGCTCCTGCGTGGTACCAGTCCCCGCACATCCCGATGGACAAGGGTGCCGTACACGACCTGGCAAATGTCAAAAAACGCGAGCCAGTATGACCGCCAGGTCTATACCGTGATCACCTCGCAAAGCCAGGACACGGTGTGGCGTCCGACGCAATTGCTTGATCGGGCCTACCACGGCAAACCAATGCTGACTTTTTATCCGGTGACCATTGTCGTCGACAGCGCGACCACGGGCGTGGCAGGGCGTTACTACGACGATATTCCGACGAACCCCATTTCCGGCCGAACCATCGTCTATCTCTGGAGCAGCAGCGCAACAAACATCCAGACGGAAGTCGCAGTCAACAAGGCGTATCTTGCCGACCTTGACAACGACGGAATTCCGGCGCCGGCCGGCACCGTGATCAAGTTTGTCAAGTATAAGTCGATCGAAGTCGGGGACGAAAAGACCGTCAAGACACAGCCGGTGCAGACGGCAAATTTCAACGAGGCGAAACAGGAGCTTACGAAGATCAACGTGTTCCCGAACCCCTATTACGGGATCAACAGGGCGGAAACCTCCCGGTTCATCCGGTACGTGACATTCAATCACCTGCCCGCTCACACCAAGATCCGGATCTTCAATCTGGCGGGAATCCTCGTCCGGACGATCACGAAGCGCGATGACCCGCAGTCCCAAACCCAGTTTGCGACTTGGGATCTCAATAACGAGAGTGGATTGCCGGTGGCGAGCGGGATGTACATCGCCTATCTCGAGTTGAAGGACATTAACGACGTTGTTCTTGGAACAAAGACGCTCAAGCTGATGATCGTGCAGGAGCAACAGTTCCTTGAAAACTATTAGCGAAGACGCAGGGTGCGGGACATGACTCATACCGACAGAATCCTTCAAGGAAGCATTTCAATGAACATGCTGGTCCTCCGCATTATGTTGGGTTTTTTCCTGGCCGTTGCCGGAGCGCCGCCGGCCCGGGCCGGCCGCCCGGACAAGGCGGGCGCATCAGCCGCGCCCGAACTCCTGATTCCCGTCGGTCCCCGCTCGATTGCACTGGCGGGTTCCTCTCTCGCGACTGAAAGCGGAATCGAAGCGCTGTACTGGAATCCGGCAGGCCTGGCCCGTTCCTCCCACAGCGCCAATGCGATGTTCACTCACATGAGCTACATTGGCGACATCGGCGTTGAGTATCTTGCCGTCAGCAATACCTTCGCGGGTTTCGGGACATTGGGATTCAGCATGAAAGCCCTCTCGTTCGGGGACATCCCGATCACAACGGAGGACCAGCCGGACGGCACCGGTGAAATCACATCGCCGACCTTTGTGACCATCGGGGGCACTTTCTCGCGCCAGCTCACCGACCGGATCGCCGTCGGCCTGACGTTAAACATGATCACCGAGCGGATGGAGCGCGTCAGTACCTCCGGTATTGCTTTTAATGTCGGTGTTCAGTACAATGGGATCGGCGGCATCGACGGCCTGGCCCTCGGAGTGGTTGTGAAGAACATCGGCCCCCAAATGGAATACGGAGGGAATGGCCTGCTCAGGAGTGGCCAGGTGGACGATATCAGCAGACCCGGATCCTTCTACATCGTTAAGGCCGCTGCTGCGGAACTACCCTCGGTAATGGAAATGGGCCTCGGCTATGAAGCGAATATGAACGAAGCCGGCAAGCTGCGCTTCACCGGCCTATTCCAGAATAATAATTTCGCCGACGATGAGTACAGGAGCGGTGTCGAATATGTTTACGACGATCTCGTATCCCTCCGCGCCGGGTATAACTATATTCCGAAGAACGGCGATCTGCAGAGCATTTACAGCGGGGCGAACGGCTGGAGCTTCGGAGTGGGGGTCCGCACGATTCTGAGCGACGTCGACCTCTCCGTGGATTACGCGTTCCGGGCCGTCCAGTTTTTCGGCGGGAATCATGTTTTCGGACTCATCCTAGGATTTTGAGTGTTAAATCGAATTCACCAATCCACCACCCAATAAAATTTCCGAAAGGAGCGCACCCTATGCGAACTCTGACCATTTTTCTGGCTGTTGTGGCTCTATCCGCGTTGGTATTCGCCCAGCAGAAGGTCGTCGTCACATCCGGCGGGGACATCGTACTGCTGAAGAAGGGAGAGAGTGCTGCGCAGGTCGCCAAGCAGTTAAATCTGGCGAAGCAGCGGGCGACAGACGTCGTCACGTGCGGGACAACCACGTCGTTCGGATACGATCCCAATCATTACCCCTGCAATCTGCCGTTCGTCGGCTATCACCACGATGTGTGGGGTCAATGGTTCTTGTCCCCTTCATCGGGCACGATTGAGACTGTGTACGTCTACACAAACGACCAGAACGATATGGAGTCCGGTACTGCGAAAGTAAGCATCTTCCGCTCCAACATCTATCCCGGTCACGGTCCCGGATACTCACCGTATAAACCGCCCCGCCGATCCTGGGGCTATTACAAAAAATCGAATCTCACAGATGAACCCGGCGGAAGCGGGATCACGCCTTTTAAGAATTTTGCCACGGACACGAACTGGATTGCAACCAACGTCGAGTCCGACAGTTTGATACCGACCGGGGGTGCCGATACCGCGTTTTCATTTGACCCGTTGGGGCCGGAGTTGTGGCCCTTGAGCGGCGGCGGCGGATTCCCTCACGTGTTTACCATTAATTCCCCCAACGCCATCGTCATGGCAGACGCATTTGTCGAACCGTCAGTGGCCAAGGACGATCCGATCTTCCTCACGGTCGAGGAGGAGGGAACGCACGTTACCAACAATAGTAATCCCGCGACCTGGTGCGCGAGCAATACGGGAATTCCGAGTCCTTCCCGGAACTGGAAGTTTTACGAACATGCCACTTCCGGAAATCGCGGCTGGCATGCCCGCTCGGAGGCGAGCTGGATGTGGTGGATCGTGATGAATGTTACGGGCGACGTTCCTCCCGATATCCTGACGCTGGACCAGTTGTCTCACACCGTTTCGACTGGCCCCCGCGTCGTCAATGCTAATATACAGGATTGCAATCCCGGCCATCCCGACAGCGCCGGCGTCGCCTCGGTTACGATTTCATACAGCATTAACGGCGCAGGCTACGTGACGGTTCCGATGGCGAGCACCGGAGGGACAGGCTACACCGCGACGATCCCCGGATCCGGAATCGACACCTACGTCAAATACTATGTCACCACCACGGATATCAAGGGGAACACCACGGTCGCTCCCCAGATCATTTACAGGATCGTCAACATTCATAATGCCTATTATGCCGCAGATACCGGCGCGACATATAGCTGGGTCGAGTTGAGCGGCAACGGCACAAAAATCCCGAGCTCGGCATACTTCAACACCCGGGGAACACAGGGACCTGCCACCGACGACGGGACCGCCGGTCCGGTCGACATGGGCAATGCGTTCTGGCTCTTCGGCGATACTGCGCGCTATGCGTGGATCGGCGCGAATGGCGCCATCTCGCTCAGGAAAGCCCCCACCGACACGTCGCAGGTCAATGGATCGGGAGGGAGTTTCGCGGGGAATTGGATTATCCCCACCTCCGTCTCGAGTTCGCCGATCACCGACATGCCGAAGAATTTCATCGCTCCCTTCAGCAACGACGTGTCGCTGGCACCGAGCAGCGTAGACCAGCCCTACGCGCACGGAGCGATCTGGTACAAAAAGAGCGGGACCCAGTTCATCGTCGAATGGGACTCGGCCGGAGTTGTGTCGAAGCTCGTCCCGGACACGCTCTATTCGTTCGAGGTGATTCTCGATAACGCCGACCGTTCCGTCACGTTCCAGTACAAGAACGTCCACGGTCCCCTCGGTCTCGATACAAGCGGGCTCATCGGGATGCAATCGGATTCTCTGACCAGA
>DASQAZ010000127.1:0-4083 GCA_035635475.1 Bacteroidota bacterium
GACGGCACAGTTGGAGGCAACCAACAAGGAGCTTGAGGCATTCTCCTATTCTGTTTCTCATGACCTTCGGTCGCCTCTCCGCAGCATCGACGGCTTCAGTCAGGCATTACTGGAAGACGAAGCCGATAAAGTGAGTGAACAAGGCAAGGATTATCTGCAGCGTGTCCGTGCGGCGGCGCAGCGCATGGCGGAGCTCATTGATGATCTGATAAACCTTTCCCGCGTCACACGCGCCGAGATGCGCCTCGAAAAGGTCAACCTGACCGACATCGCCCTGTCGATCGCCCGGGAGTTGAAAGAAACGCAGCCCGACCGCCAGGTGGAGTTCCGGATCGCAGACGGCATCGCGGCGTCCGGCGATGCCCGGCTGCTCCGGGTCGCTCTTGATAATCTGCTCGGCAACGCATGGAAATACACGGGAAAACATCCGAAGGCACGAATTGAATTCGGGGTTACGGGTGATAACGGCAAATCAGCGTATTTTGTGCGAGACGACGGCGCGGGATTTGATATGGCATACTCGGATAAGCTGTTCGGCGCGTTTCAGCGGCTCCATGCGACGTCGGAGTACGCGGGCACCGGTATCGGGCTGGCCACGGTGCAACGCATCGTCCGCCGTCATGGAGGCCGGATCTGGGCTGAGGGAAAAGTCGACGAGGGTGCAACATTTTATTTCACGCTGTCATAGGAGGAACGTATGCCCAATAAGATCATCATGCTTGTCGAGGATAATGCAGACGACGAAGCCCTCACGGTCAGGGCGCTGAAAAAAAACAACATTTCAAATGCGATTGTCGTGGTCCGGGACGGGGCCCAGGCGCTCGAGTACCTCTTCGCCACCGGAACATACGCCGGCCGCGACATGAACGAGATGCCGCAGCTCATATTGCTGGATCTGAAGCTGCCCAAGGTCGACGGCCTGGAAGTTCTGCGGCGGCTGCGCGCAGATGACCGGACGCGGCTCCTGCCCGTCGTTATCCTCACGTCATCGAAGGAGGAGGGCGATCTCATCGAGGGGTACAGGCTCGGCGCGAACAGCTATATTCGAAAGCCGGTGGATTTTGTTCAGTTTACCGATGCCGTAAATCAATTGAAATTGTACTGGCTCGTTCTCAATCAGCCGGCGCCCAGAAACGGGAACTAGGATGAAAAAACAGGTCAGAGCGCTTCTTATCGAAGACTCCGAAGACGACGCGGCCCTGCTCGTACGCGAGCTCCGGCAAGCGGGGTATGATCTCGATCCCGTTCGTGTCGATTCGCCGGATGCGTTGCATGAGGCGCTCGATGATGAGACTTGGGATATCGTCTTCTGCGATTATTCGATGCCGCTTCTCAAGGGCACCGACGCGCTCCGTCTCGTCAGAGCCCGAAACCCCGACATCCCCTATATTTTCGTGTCGGGCACCATGGGTGAGGATGTCGCCGTCGCCGCCATGCGGGCCGGCGCTCACGACTACATCGTCAAAGGAAACCTCAAGCGATTGGTCCCCGCGGTCGAGCGCGAGCTGCGCGAGGCGGAACACCGGAAGGAACGCCGCACGATGAAGCAATCGCTGCGGGAAAACGAAGAGCAGTTTCGGTCTATTATGGAAAACATCGCCGATATGGTCGCGGTCGTGGATCTCGACGGGAAGCGCATCTACAACAGCCCATCGTACAAGTTCCTCCTCGGGGATCCGGAGGCGGCTCGCGGTTCAGACTCGTTCGAAGAGGTTCACCCCGACAACCGTGAAAGGATGCGCGCGATTTTCGGGGAAACGGTGAAATCCGGCATCGGCCAGCGAACGGAGTATCGCCTCCTGCTGAGGGATGGAACCACTCGCTTCATTGAATCGCAGGGAAGCGTCATACGGGATGAACACGGAAGCGTCAGGAACGTCCTTGTTGTCTCGCGCGATATCACCGACAAGAAACGAATCGAGGAGCAGATGCTCCGTGCGCAGCGGATGGAGAGCATTGGAACCCTTGCCGGGGGGATCGCGCACGACCTCAATAATGTGCTGGGCCCGATCATGATGGCCCTGGATATCCTGAGGCGAAAGTTTCCCAGCGCCGACAGCAAAGGGATACTTGACACACTCGAGTCGAGCGCGAAACGGGGGTCGAACATGGTCAGGCAGGTCCTCGCGTTCGCGAGGGGCGTCGAGGGCGAACGCATGCACCTCCAGGTGAAGCACCTGGTCCAGGAAATGAAGGAGATCGCCTCCGAAACGTTTCCGAAAACGATCGATATCCGGACCGATGTGGCGAAAAATCTCTGGGCGATCTCCGCGGACCCGACGCAGATCCATCAGATCCTGTTGAATCTTTGCGTCAACGCAAGAGACGCAATGTCGCAGGGCGGCACCATCAGAATCGAAGGGGAGAATGTTCAGATCGACGAGCAGTACGCCCGGATGAATGCCGGCGCGAAGGCGGGCCCCTATGTGGTGATTCGGGTCTCGGACAACGGGACGGGCATGCCGCAGGGAGTAATCGATAAAATCTTTGAGCCGTTCTTCACGACAAAGGAAGTCGGAAAGGGAACCGGATTAGGCCTCTCCACGGTGCTCGCCATTGTGCGGAGCCACGGAGGATTCATCAATGTGTACAGCGAGCCCGGAAAAGGAACCTCCTTCAAGATCTACATCCCCGGGCTCGAAAAATCCGAATTGGAATTCACCAAAGAAAAGCCCGAGGCGCTTAGGGGCGGACACGGCGAGCTCGTTCTGGTGATCGACGATGAAGCATCCATCCGGCAGATAACGAAAGAGACGCTGGAAACCTATGGTTACGCGGTCCTGACGGCCGGTGATGGAACGGAGGGGGTCGCGCTCTTCGTCGAAAACAAAACGCGGATCTCAGCCGTGTTGACGGATATGATGATGCCCTTCATGGACGGATCGAGCACGATCCGCGCGATAAGAAAAATCGATCCGCGGGTCACAATCATTGCCGCCACCGGACTGGCCGGAAGCGCCGATCCGGCAACGCTGGCGGATCTGGGAGTGCATACAATACTTCAGAAACCCTACACCGCCCAGAAACTCCTCTCCGCCATCGGGGAAGCGCTTCTCAATACGCCAGCTCATACGTGAGGCGAATGCCCCGTCCCGGCTGGGGCACGAAGTCTTTGATCACCGACAGGTGATCCCGGTACACCCTATCGAAAACATTATCGCAGTGCACCCCCACGGTGTGGACCAAACTTTCCTGAGCGAACCGTACCCCGGCGCCAAGATTGACGATTCCGTATCCTTCGGTCTGCGTATCGCCCTCACCGAGGCGTGTTTGGCTTGCCGCCAATCGCAACTCGGCCATTCCCAGGTACCGGCTGTCCTGATAGCTCCCGCGCAGTAACGCCCGCATCGGCGGCGTGAACGGGAGAGGCGAGTTGTTCTTGGTATCGTCCGCCTGGACGCCGTCGACGCTCGCTTTCAGCGCAACATTACTCGCGGGCTGCATCATAACGCTCGCTTCGAAGCCCATCAGACGCGCGTCCGTGGCGGCGAAGCGCCGCACGGGAAAAGCCAGAATCGAATCGCCGTCGAGAAATCCGTACACGTAATTATTAATAAAATTCAGATACGGCGACACTTCGAACACGATAGTCGCGAAGTTGCCCTTCACTGAAGCGTCGATGCCGAAACCCGCCTCAGGGCTCAGATTCGGGCTCCCGATCGTGTACGTGCCGCTGGGAGCGTCGATCCCGTCGGCGAAGAGTTCCTGGACCGTCGGCGCCCGGAACGAGCGCGCGAAATTCAGAGAAAGCGTGAGTTCGCCCGTCAACCGGTGAATCGACCCCGCAGAAGCGGTCAAAGCGTTTGACGTACGCGACTCATCCAGCGTACGGAAGACTGAATCGGTCGACGAGGGATCCGGATTGGTGTGGATGTGATTGTAATCGAACCGGACGCCCGCTTGAAGCCGGGTCGCCGGGCTCAACAGGTATTCTTCAAAGAGGTACGCCGCCGCGCCGGTCGTCAGCGAGCTCGGGCCCAGAGGCTCATCCCCATCGAGGGCGAGGTCTTCGACGTTCGTCCAGAATCCGAGCGTGCCCTGGAACTGGCCGGTCTGCCGGTGCCGGAACTGGAGCGCGGCGTT
>DASQAZ010000128.1:0-15994 GCA_035635475.1 Bacteroidota bacterium
CGTGTCTTGTATCCCAGCTTAAACTTGGATAATCCCCTTGCTCAGAGCAAGGTCAATCCCTCACTTCTCGATCTCCTCCTGAATATCCCGTGCCGCCTTTCGAAATTCCCTGATGCCTTTGCCGAGTCCCTGCGCAAACTCGGGAATTTTCTTTGCGCCAAATAAGAGCATCACGACGACAACTATAAGAAGGAGTTCAGGCATTCCAAGATTACCCATTTTACTATATCCTTTGAGTTTTAGAAATAACTAATTTTGGATTAGTTGTATAAATTCTTGAAGCTCCGTTGCATTGAGGTCGGAGACGGCGTAGTACGACATCCCGGCTTTGTTCCACCCAAAGAGATTGTATCCCCCCCGAGTCATACTGTCCACCGCGCGCCCTGCTTCGCCAGGCGAAGACCATGTAAAGAGATTGATGACATGCTGATGACGTTGGTACACGAGTGCGGCGACCCGCAGGTCATTGACATAATCGAGTCGCCCCCCGATCAATGGAAATCCCTGAGCTGATAAATCCTTCACGACAGGGGAAAAGTTTGTTTTCCCGTTGAACCACGGTTTGACTGTATGCTGGTCCGACGAGGGGACATCGGTGAGATGATTCGCAAGCAATGACCGTATGTGGCTTTCCAGCACTTGTTGCGATACCATGTCATTCTGCGACGGTCGAGCAAGCCGTCCGAGATTCCATGCGATGAGAACTACAACGGCAAATGATGCCGCAAGAGTCAGGATCCGGGGAGACCAATCCCGCATTCTGCTGGACAGCGAGCGGGAACGATCTGTTGCTTTCACGGATGCGTAAATGCGCCGCTGCAATTCTTCCGGAGCTTCATAGTAGAGCGCGCTCTGTTTCAACGCCGTGTGGAGCGAGCGATGCTGCTTGTATGACTGGAAGCACGCGTCGCACGAATCGAGATGTCGTTCGATCTCGATACTCGTGCCGAGATCAAGCTCGCCGTCAATGTACGCATGAATAAATATTTGTCTGTCAGCACAGCTCATCAGTCCTCTCCTTTTTTAGTAACTCTCGTGAAGTGCCGCTGAAGTCGCACCCGGGCGCGGGCAAGTCTGGACATGACCGTGCCTAAAGGGATATTCGCGAGCTCCGCGATCTCTTTATAGGAGAATCCTTCCAGTTCACGCAGCACAATCATTTCCCTGAACTCGACCGGTAATTCCTCCAGTGCCTGCCGCAACATCTGTTCGTCGATTTGCTGATGATGAATTCCTTCCGAATTTGCCACGTCGAATTCTGCCGAGTGGATTTCTTCATCGAACTCGACAGTATTCAATACGTGTGCTCGATTCTGTTGAAGCCACGTATACCCCGTGTTGCGGACAATGGCGAGAAGCCACGCCCGCCCGTCGCCGCCGCGAAATCCGTCCAAAAATTTGAATGCTCGCAGACACGCTTCCTGAACGACGTCTTCTGCATCACGACCGTCGCGCATCAGCCAGCGCGCAAGATTGTAGGCGGCATGAAGGTGGGGTTGCACCACCAGCTTATACTTTTGAGTTTTGTTTTCTTCTTGCAGCACTCGACGGTTATCCTCGCTGTGAGTATAGACTAAAATAAGAACGATTTTATTCCCGATTCCGCCCTATCATTGTTTAGGGGAATAAACGATGGCCAACATAAGTATAGATTAATGTAAGGAAAACCATTGAATTTCATTGTTTGGACACATAACCGAAAGGAGCAAACATGGGAAACATTATTCTTCAAAATGAGAACGACGACGGCATAGACCGGCGTGGTTTCTTGAAATGCATGGCATGGGCAGGCACCGGCGCGTTATGGGTCATGAGCGGTGGCATCCTGAAGTCGTATGGACTCAGCCAGATCATCGACAAAGGCACGGGCGGGCTCAAGCAGGGATTGAAAATTCCCAGAGGAGATTTTAGCTTCGTGCAAATCAGCGACACTCACATCGGGTTTAACAAAGAAGCAAACCCCGACGTCGTTGCAACCCTTCAGTCGGCGATTGCGAAGGTCAATGCAAGCCCGACGATTCCTTCTTTCATGCTTCACACGGGGGATCTGTCCCATCTCTCGAAGCAGTCGGAGTTTGATACTCTCGACCAGGTTTTGAAGACGGCCAATACTGAAAAGGTGTTTTTCGTGCCGGGCGAGCACGATATGTTGACCGATAATGGAAAACAATATCTCGACCGCTACGGTAAAGGCACCAAGGGCGCAGGCTGGTACAGCTTCGATTCACACGGCGCACATTTCATGGGATTGGTAAATGTGATGAACCTTAAGGCCGGCGGTATGGGTACACTGGGACGCGAACAGCTCGAGTGGATTGAAGACGACGTGCGCGGACTCTCGAGCAGCACTCCGATCGTCGTCTTCGCACACATCCCGCTCTGGTCCGTTTATCCGCAATGGGGATGGGGCACCGACGATAGCGAACAAGCCCTATCGTATCTCAAACGGTTCGGATCGGTGACGGTTTTAAATGGACATATCCACCAGACGATGCAGAAGATCGAAGGAAATATGACCTTTCACACCGCGATGTCGACGGCGTTCCCGCAACCGCAACCAGGCGCTGCACCGTCTCCCGGTCCGATGAAGGTTCCAGCCGAGAAACTACGGAGTCTCTTGGGATTGACGGGAGTGTACTATGTCGAAAACAAGCACACTCTTGCGATTATCGATTCACCTCTTCTCGGAGGAGGTGCAAATTCTTCCGAGGAACAAAAGGAGAACGAGCAAAGAGACAAGAGTCAACCCACGGGCGTGAATGAGGTGAACATCGACAACTTCAGTTTTGCCCCGAAGGAATTAGCCGTTGCCGTCGGAACGAAAGTGACGTGGACGAACCGCGACGATATTCCGCACACAGTCGTGGCGACGGAAAAGCAATTTGCCTCGTCTGTCCTCGATACTGACCAAAGTTTCTCGTTCACGTTTACCAAGACAGGTGTGTTTGACTACTATTGTTCGATACATCCACACATGGTGGGGAAAATCACCGTGAAATGAATGGGGCATCGGAGCTAATCAAAATGGCCCACTTGTTCGATTTGAAGACAGTCTTGTTCGCAAAGCATGCTCAGCACATTGTCATGATCCATTTCCCGATTGCTCTCTTCTTTGCGAGCGGTTTGTTCGACCTCATCGCTTACCGGAGGAAAAGCCCTTCATTAAGCAGTGCCGCGTACTATAATCTCCTTGCCGCTTCGGTCTCATCCGTTCTCGCGGTTGCCAGCGGTGTCATCGCATGGCAGATCATGTATGGAGGTGGAAGTCCGAAGGGAATCATCCTCTTTCATCTAATCGGTGCGATAACTTCTCTCGCACTGTTATGGGTGCTGGCGATCATCCGCTATCGCGAGCGTAAGGGACTGGACTTCTGGCTCTCGAAGACCTACGTTGTACTCGCAATTATCACCTGCCTGGTCATCACGATAACCTCTCATCTCGGTGGAGTCTTGAGCGGAGTGGTCACACTTGCCGAATAATCATTTTCCGGAGGAATCATTCTTCACCCGGCTGCCGCAAGATCGCCTCTTCGATCATTCTTCGTGAAGTCAGCCTCTCAGAATTCTGACAATCGTATTCCAGTTTCGCGTGGTAATGTTCCGGCCAAACTCCTTATCGAGGAAACTCATCAGGCGCGTCCCGCCCCGCCTTCGCGAGGGAATAAGGACGCTGCACACTTCCGTGGCGGAAACGCGCACGATCCTGAAATCCTTTCTGGGCGAAGTGAACGGAGTCTTCAAGCGGCTCTTCGGTTTCTCTGCGAGAAAGGTGACCCAGAGCTTCGTTCGGGGAGTGATTGTAACATTCTTGAACGGCTTTGAATCGTAAAGAGCCTCCAAGTCTGAGAGATCACGGAGGATTACCGTTATTTCAAAGCCCAGCGCCTGTTCGAGCCGGTCTCCGATAGCTTTGACCAGCTTGTTCGGGTTGATCTTTGGAGTCTCAAACACCACGTTGCCGCTTGCAAGATGGGTCCTGACGTTTTGATGGCCCATTTTCTCAAAAGCTCTCCTCAGCGCATCCATCTTCACAGGCTTTTGGCCTATATTGTTGATCCCGCGCAGAAACGCCACGGTTGCGTCTGTATCGGTTCGAGTTTCGTCGGTTCCCATACGATCGATGAAAGCGCCTGAGAAACCGGAGCGAACCAGCCCGTCGGGCTCCCTCCGGCGATTGATCGTCAAAACTAATGATTTGGGGTTTGATTTCAAAAGGGGGCCGGGCTCTGTTGATATTTGTCAACAGGTTTTCTTAATATTCATCATCGTTTTAGCCCTCCCATTTCCTTATCTTTAATCAATTTTTAAAACCATATGCAAAAAATGGAAATTGGAATCGATAGTTTTGCCGCAATGTTCAGCGACAGGAGCAGTAACTCCCTCAACGATGCGGATGCCATATCGCAGTTGTTGGAAAGAATAGAGCATGCAGATCGAGTGGGTCTTGACGTGTTCGGGATTGGAGAACATCACCGAAAGGGATTTCTCGATTCAGCCCCCGCCGTTATACTCGCCGCCGCCGCGGGACGCACCAAGCGCATACGCCTGTCGAGCGCAGTTACCGTTCTCAGTGCAGCGGATCCGGTACGGGTATTTCAAAACTTTGCGACGCTGGACCTGATCTCCGGCGGGCGGGCGGAAATGGTTGTCGGTCGCGGCTCATCCATAGAAGCGTTTCCGCTCTTTGGGTATAGCCTGCAAGATTATGATGAACTTTTTGCAGAAAAACTCGAACTCCTGCTCAAGATTCGTGATAACGAATTTGTTACCTGGCGGGGTAAATTCCGCCCGCCACTTGACAACCTGCCTGTCTATCCAAGACCGCTGCAGAATCCATTCCCAATTTGGGAGGGTGTGGGGGGCACCCCGGAATCCTTCGTCCGCGCCGGTACCCTTGGGCTCCCACTTATGGTCGCTATCATTGGCGGCGAGACAGGCCGATTCCGCCCATTGGTTGACCTTTATCGCGAGGCGGGAAAGCGGGCGGGCTTTCCGCCTGAGCAATTGAAAGTAGGAATGCACTCGCTCGGTCATGTAGCGGAAAATACCCGGCAGGCATTGGATGAATTTTATCCGGGCTATGCTGCGACGATGACGAAGGTTGGAAAAGAACGCGGGTGGCCGCCCATGACACGAAGCCGGTTCGAAGCTCAACTCGGACCGGAAGGTGCATTGCTCGTCGGCAGCGTTGAAGATGTAGCGGATAAAATTCTTCACCACTCCGAAGCTCTCGGTGGAATTTCCCGGATTACGTTTCAGATGGATAGTGCGGAATTGCCGCATGAAAAATTAATGCTTGCCATCGAGGCGATCGGAAAACGCTTAAAGCCGTTGCTTCCCTGAATGACGAGGAAAGGTCCAGTTTCCTCAACGTAACACGAGACCCTGCCTGTTTCAGTAACCGGACGCCGAGAATCTTTGAAACGAGATCGATTTTTGGTATTTTACCGGCATGAAACGGTTTTCCTGCATCATATTCGACCTGGATGGCACGCTCACGCGCACGAATGAGCTCATCTACGCGACCTTTAATCACATTGCCGAGAAATATGTTCAGAAGGTGTTCACACCGACTGAGATTACGGGGATGTTCGGACCGCCGGAAGAAGTAGCAGTTGAAAAACTTGTGGGGAAAGACCGAGTTGAGCCCGCAATGAAAGACTACTACTCTTTCTACGAGACTCATCACCCGCAGCTCGCGGAGGCATACGATGGGATCCGCGAAGTGCTCGAGTTTCTGAAGCGGCGGGGGGTTATTCTCGCCATTTTTACGGGGAAAGGAAGGCGGTCGGCTCTGATCACGCTCGAAGCGATCGGGATGAAGGAATACTTCGACTGTATCGTGACCGGCGATGATGTCGCGAATTACAAGCCCTCCGCCGAGGGGATTCGAAGAGTGCTCCGCCAGTTCCGACTGCAGCCCGACGAGGTTTTGATGGTCGGAGATTCGGTGTCGGACGTCAACGCGGCGAAGGAGGCCGGAGTCGCCATGGCCGCGGTTTTATGGGATTCGTACGGGAAGGATCGCGTGCTTGAAACCGATGCATCGCATTTCTTTCACAGCGTCGAGGAATTCTCCGACTGGCTGAAGGCCGCGATTCCGCGCGACGGAGAGCGCGCCAATTGATCGAGCAGCGCTGGCAGCGGAATCTTCTGGTGTTCAGTTTGCCGGCGATCGTGCTTCTATTTTACGCGACGGCAAGCCTCCATTTTTCCTACACCCCCGATGACGCGTACATCTATCTCCAGTTTGCGAAGAATCTGGTCGGTGGGAACGGCATCTCTTTTAATGCGGGAGAGCCGGTCTACGGGATCACCAGCCCGCTCTGGCTTTTCATCGTTTCGGTTGGAGGAAGGATGGGAGCCGACCTTTATATTGCGGCAAAAGCGATCGACCTGGTACTCGCGAGCCTTGCCCTGATCGTCTTCTATTTCCTGGCTTATGAAATTATCCGCGATATGGGGGTGGCCCTCTGCGCGACGGTTGCCTTTTCTGTGAATGCCTGGTTCCTGAGCTGTGCAGGTTCGGGGATGGAGACTTCACTATCCGTCCTTCTTGTCCTGGCTACAATTCTTTTTTGCCTGCGGAACGAGTATTTTCTGGCGATCGTCTTCTCCGCGCTGTTGACGCTTGTTCGTCCCGAAGCGGCTCTCATCTCCGGATTGATTTTGCTGGATGTCTACATCAACTCGACCAGCAAGGCGCGCGCTCTCAAGATGATTCTTTCCCTCGTTCTCATCTATGCTGTCCTGGTGGCGCCCTGGCTGATCTACGCGTATCTTACGTTCGGGACGATCGTTCCCAACACGGCCACGGGAAAGGTGGGGTGGGACTTCAGCGGGGGAGAGATCTCCTCCACGATGGCTGCTTACGTGCGGACCCTCGTGGCGGCCGACGGTTCGGCATTGCTCATCCTGATGACCGCGGGGGCCGTATTGATCATACTGCTCCGTCGCCTTCAGGTTGATGAGAAGGGAGGCGCCCAGCGGCTTTACCTCTTCCGCCAGTCGCTGATCGGAATCGGCTTGATTCTGAGTCTTTCAATATTCTATATTGCGACCAGCACGAACGTGGTGTCACGGTACCTGCTCCTGCTGACCCCGTTCGTGACAATGTACGCGTTCTTGTTCTTCTTCGAGGCCGTCTCGCTGTCCCGGTGGCAGCGCTACCGATATGTCGGGGTACTCTTCCTCACTACACTCGTGATGTTTCAGAATCAGTTCTTTTATCGCCGGTATGTCGTCCCCGGGGTCCAGGCCTTCGAACAAGGGATGGAACTGTGTCTTATTCCGATCGGAAAATGGCTCAGGCAGAATACTCCCCGGGAGTCGACGGTCATTACCGCCGACATCGGAGCGATCGGATTTTACTCCGACCGGAGAGTCTGTGACGCCGCCGGGCTGGCTTCGCCGGCTTTGCTCCCTTTGATCCACCCCGGCCAGCTCCCCGAAGACGTGATCGAGAGAAAACTCTTCCGGGCCTGCTGCTCGCCCGATTACCTGGTGCACCGGTCCCCCATTCCTGAAAAGCTCAAAGGGGATCCGGAGCTCATCCCGCTCTTCACGAGGCCCTTCGCCCAGACAAGCCTGGCGGAAACGAGAACGATGTTCTATACATTGTACAAAGTCGGAAGGCCGGGCGCGGCCGATTCGACGAGAGGGCTTTAGCAATGAAGCGTTTGCGGGTTGGCGTGCTCGGCGTCGGACACCTCGGATCGCTGCATGCGAGGATGTACGCTGAAATACCGTCGGCCGAGTTTATCGGGGTAATGGATACCGACGCGGCGCGGGCCGACGCGATTGCCCGCGATCTTCACGTTGCGTCCTTCCGGACCGCCGAGGACCTCCTCAATCAGGTTAGCGCCGTGAGCATTGCGGCGCCGACGAGAGCGCATTTTGAGCTCGCCCGCCTCGCCATCCAGGCAGGCGTCCATGTGCTCATCGAGAAACCGATGGCGAGCACGATCGAAGAAGCGTCCTCGATCGTGAAGCTCGCGAAGGAGAAAAAGGTAAAGGTGCAGATCGGGCATATCGAGCGTTTCAATCCGGCGCTTCTCGCGCTTCAGAAGTACGAGCTCCGGCCGATGTTCGTGGAATCGCACAGGCTCGCCCAGTTCAACCCCCGGGGGACCGACGTTGCCGTCGTCCTGGACCTGATGATTCACGATATCGACATCATCGTGAGCCTCGTTCATTCGCCCGTTGCGAGCATCGAGGCGAACGGCGTGGCGGTCGTATCAGATACGATCGACATCGCAAATGCCCGGATTCAGTTCGAGAACGGCTGCGTCGCGAACGTTACGGCCAGCCGGATCTCGCAGAAGAAGATGCGGAAGATGCGGCTCTTCCAGAAGGACGCGTATATCTCCATCGACTTCTCCGAGGGGCTTGCAGAAGTGTTCCGTCTCCGGGACGACGGCGACACCGCGAGGAAAAATACGATGCTGCTCGGAGAAATCGATTCAGGCGCGATCAAGAGAAGCATCGTCTACGAGCAGCCCGAGGTCAAGGAGGTCAATGCCCTCAAATACGAGCTCGAGCGGTTCGTCGACGCGGTGCAACACGACCGGGAACCTCCGGTGACGGGAGCCGAGGGGCTCCGCGCCCTCACGCTGGCTCATGATATTATGGACCGGATCGACCGGAAGAAACTCGTTCTTTAAAACATGACAAAAAAAATCAAACCCTTCGGGATCGATGACGACCTTCTCATCCGGATCGGCGCCATCGCGGATGAGACCGGGGCCGAGGCGCATGTCGTCGGCGGGTACGTCCGCGACAAGATGCTCGGCCGGCCGGGGAAGGACCTGGACATCGTCGTCGTGGGCGACGGCATCGAGTTTGCCCGGACTGTCGCCGCAAAGCTCGGCGGCCGGCAGGTTGTGGTGTACGAGAAGTTCGGCACCGCGATGATGCAATTCGAGGACCGAAAAGTTGAATTCGTTTCCGCGCGCGAAGAGTCGTACGAGCCCGCATCGCGCAAGCCCTCGGTCCGGAAGGCTACACTCGAAAGCGATCTCTCCCGCAGGGATTTTACGATCAACGCGATGGCTGTGGGCATCAACGAGAAGCACCGGGGAGAGCTGGCGGATCCGTTTGACGGAGTTTCGGATCTTGCAAAGAAGGCGATCCGCACTCCCCTCGCCCCCGATCGGACGTTCGACGACGATCCGCTGCGGATGATGCGCGCGATCCGGTTCGCGTCGCAGTTGCGTTTTATAATCAGAGAGGATGCGATGGAAGCGATCAGGCGCAAAGCCGAGCGCATCGTCATCGTTTCCGCCGAGCGCGTCACGGACGAGTTTTTGAAAATCCTCGGGTCGGGGAAACCCTCGGTTGGACTGAAGCTGCTTCACGACACCGGGCTCGCGAAGTTCGTTTTTCTGGAGCTTGTCGACATGGTCGGCGTAGAGCAGCGGAAGGACTTCCACCACAAGGACGTCTTCCTGCACACGCTGAGGGTCGTCGACAATATTTCGGAGACGACGCACGATCTCTGGCTCCGGTTCGCAGCGCTCGTGCACGATATCGCGAAACCGCGCACAAAGGCGTTCAAGGAGGGAATCGGATGGACCTTTCACGGGCATGAGGAGCTCGGCGCCCGGATGATGAAGAGTCTGTTCCGCCGGATGAAGCTCCCGATGGACCGGTTGCCGTACGTCGAAAAGCTGGTTCGCCTGCACCTGCGGCCCATGGTGCTGGTGAGCGAGGAAGTCACCGATTCGGCCGTCAGAAGGCTTCTCTTCGAGGCGGGGGGTCTCATTGACGACCTAATGAGGCTTTGCCGGGCCGATATTACCTCCCAGAACCCCGATCGGGTTGCTCGATACCTCAGAAATTACGATATTGTGATGCAGAAAATGCGCGAGGTTGAAGAGAAAGACCGCCTCCGCAACTGGCAGCCGCCCGTGCGCGGCGACGAGATCATGGCGGTGTGCGGTCTCGAGTCCGGTCCCATTGTCGGAGTCCTGAAGAAACGAATCGAAGAGGCCATTCTGGAGGGGGAAATCCCAAATGAGCACGACGCCGCCCTGGCCTATCTGCTCAATATTAAAGACCAGGTCCTCCAGGAAAAGGTCTGAACTTCCGCTCGGCCCCCTGCAACTTCTGCGACTGATTTTCGTTAAAGGGGATGGTGTCTTTGATTCCCATCTCTATGCGTTACCACCGATTCGAAGGAGTTCACCGATGAAACGATTCCTGGTGCCTGCCATGGGCGCCCTCTTCATGCTCCTCGTAGCCCACAGCGCCTTCGGACAGGCCGCAAAGACCCTGACGCTTCAAAGTTCGATCGATCTTGCCCTCGAGAAGAATATTTCTGTCACCCAGGCCCGCAACACGCTCGAAGCGCAGCAATCGGCGAAGCATGCAGCGGTTGGTGCGATGCTCCCGAGCCTTGATCTCACCGGCAGCTTCTCCAGGACCCACAGCTGGAGCAGCCAGCAAGCCGGCGTGATTTTTTACAAAGGAATCCCGATTCCGGTCGCCGCCGGGACCGATTTTCACGCAAACAATTCGTTCAGTACCGGCGTCTCCAGCCAGGTGACGCTTTTTAATGGGTTCGCCAATACGTCGCGGGTCAGCCAGGCGCAGTCGAGCGCCGCCGCCGCGGACTTCACGCTCGATCGCACCCAACAGACGACGATCAACACGACGGTTCAGCTCTATCTCGGCGTGGTCCGGACATTTCAACTCTTGAAGGTGAACGAGGACAACCTCAAGCGCAGCGAGAAGCAGCTTGACCGCATCACCGAATCGAACAAGGTCGGTGCTGTGGCCGTCGCCGACGTGTACCGTCAAAAGGTGCAGGTCGGATCGGATGAGCTCGCGCTCATCCAGGCGCAGAGCGCTCATGAGAAGGCGAAGGCGGATCTGGTGGCCTACCTCGGAATCGACTTCGATCAGGAGTACAAATTCGATTTCGCCGGAATACCGGATAACATCGATACCACGGAGTTTGCCGCTGTGAACGTGCAGTATACAAATTTCGAAAACCTCTATAAGTCGGCAATCGAGAAGCGGCCGGATTATCAGGCGTCGATTGAAAACCTGAATGCCGCCGACGCGGGCATCTCGATGGCGCGCGCCGGCTATTTCCCGTCGCTCAGCCTGACGGGTTCCTACGGCTACAATAATTCGGAGCTCAGCACGCTCACCGACAACCGCAACTTCTTTTTCGGTTTCGATATCAGCATGCCGATCTTCAGCGGGTTTCGCACGCAGGATCAGGTTGAACAGGCGCAGGTCGCGCGCAGGAATGCCGACGAGCAGTTGAAGCAGGCGCAGCGGCAGGTGAGGGTGGACATCCGCAAGGCGCTCCTGGATCTGGAATCAGCGGAGAAGCAGGTAACGGTCACTCAGACGAGCGTGCAGTCGGCGGAGATGGATCGGAAAATAGCGGAAGAAAAATACAACCTCGGCTCCGGTACGCTGCTCGATCTTCTCGTGGCCACTGCAAATTATACCACGACGGTCAGCAACAAGGTCAACGCCGTAATCCTCTATCTCCAGGCGAAGAAGCAGACGGAGTACACGCTCGGCACGCTGTCCAAGTAACGGCTTTTTTTCGGAAGGAAGCTCCCATGGCAATTGCGAAATCAAAAAAGAAGATCATCATACTCTCGATCATCGGCGCTGTCGTGATCGTGCTGACCTTGCTCGTGATCCTCGGCAGCAAAAAGGAACCGGTCTTCCCCGTGCAGACCGAGAAGGTGGTGCGGCGCACGCTCACGCAGACCGTGACGGCGACCGGCAAGATTTATCCGGAGGTCCAGGTCGTGATCTCCCCCGAGGTCAGCGGGGAAATCACCGAGCTGCCGGTGAAGGAAGGGATGAAGATGAAAAAGGGCGATCTGCTCCTGAAGATCAAGCCCGATATCTACGTCGCGGAACGCGATCGGGCGGTCGCCGTGCAGACTTCGTCGAAGGCGAGCCTCGACAGAAGCGCTGCCGAACAGAGGCGGTCGCACGAAATGTCTGCGAAGGGTCTCATTTCGAATTCCGAGCTCGAGCAGGCGAACACTACGTATCAGGTGGCGAAAGCGACACACGATCAGTCGGATGCGGCATTGAAACAGGCGGAAGAGAGCCTCCGGAAAACGACGATTTATTCCCCGATGGACGGGACGGTCAGCGGATTGAAGGTCGAGCTTGGTCAGAGGGTGCTCGGGACGAGCCAGTTTCAGGGGACCGAGGTCATGACCGTGGCAGACCTATCCAGGATGGAAGCCCGCGTGGATGTGGGTGAGAACGATATCGGTTCAATAAGCGCCGGCGATACGGCGCGCATCCTGGTGGACGCAATACCCGAGAAAAAGCTGACCGGCATCGTCTATCAGATCGGCAATTCCGCAAAGACGAAGGGGCTCGGGACGCAGGAAGAGGTGACGAACTTTGAAGTACGGCTGCGCATCCTCGATAAAGACGTCGTCCTTCGTCCGGGGATGTCGATGACAGCGACGATCGAGACCGAGACTAAGAGCAATGTTCTCTCAGTCCCCATTCAGAGTGTCACGACCAGATCCCCGAACAAGGACAAGGAAAAGATGGGCGGGGCGGAGCCGGACGAGATGGCGGCCAACGACGCGAAGATGAAGCAGAAAAATGAGAAACCCAAGGAAGTGGTATTCCTGGTTGATAATAGCGCCGCCAAAATGGTCGAAGTGAAACGGGGGATTTCCGATGATTCGTATACCGAGATTGTTTCCGGCCTGCAGGAAGGGAAAGAGGTTGTTTCCGGCAGCTACAAGTCGATCAACCGGGAGCTGGAGGACGGCGTCAAGGTAAAAGTCGACAACACTAAGAACAAAACAGCGAAGACCGCATCGAAGTGAGATTTCCCGGATCGTCATCCAATCGGAGTTGACATGGACAATCACGTCGTCATCAATCTGCAACAGATTAAGAAAAGCTACGATATGGGGGGCGCCGAGGAAGTGCATGCTCTTCGCGGGGTCTCTCTCCAGTTGCAAAAGAACGAGTATGTGGCAATCATGGGCCCGTCCGGGTCCGGAAAGTCGACGCTCATGAATATTATCGGGTGTCTTGACACGCCGACCTCCGGGTTGTATGAATTCAACGGCATCAATGTCAGCCAGATGAACGACAACCAGCTCGCCAGGATCCGCAATAAAGAAATCGGATTCGTCTTCCAGACCTTTAACCTGCTCGCTCGCTCCGACTCCCTCCACAACGTCGAGCTCCCGCTGATTTACGGCGGAGTAGCGGCGGCCGAGCGCAAGCGGCTCGCGAAGGAAGCGCTGGAGCATGTGGGGCTGGGGGATCGTCAACATCATAAGCCGAACGAACTCTCGGGCGGTCAACGGCAGCGGGTGGCGGTTGCGCGAGCGCTCGTGAACAGGCCCTCGATCTTGTTGGCGGACGAGCCGACCGGCAACCTGGATACCAAGACAGGTGAAGAGATCATGGAGCTGTTCGAGGAGCTGCACAGGCAGGGCAATACGATCATCCTTGTGACGCATGAAGAGTCGATCGCCGAGCACGCGCACCGCATTATCCGCGTCCGGGACGGGGTGGTGGAAAGCGACAGGATGGCCGACAGGCGAAAACCGGTTCTCTCAACGGTCTCCTGAAAAATGAATTTCATTTTTGAAGTCAAGGAGGGTCTGCTGATCTCGTTTCGCGCGCTCCGCGCGAATAAGATGCGCTCCGTGCTGACCACGCTGGGGATCTTCATCGGCATCGTATCGGTAACGATGATGGCGACGGCCATCGAGGGCGTGACGCGTGCCTTTGAGAAGAGTGCTTCCGCGTTCGGCTCGAAGGTGCTGTATGTCCAGAAATTCCCCTGGGTCGGCGATGACGACTGGTGGAGATACCGGAACCGAAAGGACCTGAAAGTCGAGTTCGCCGAGAACCTCGCGCGCCAGGCAACACTGCTCGACGCCGTCGCACCGGCGGTGAGCACGTCGAAGGACGCCCGGTATGGATCGCGCACGATGCTGGGGGCCTGGGTGACCGGCACAACACACGATTACCAGCAGGCCTCGGGTACGACAATTCAGGACGGCAGATTTTTCTCGCAGGAGGAGTCGGAGGGCGGCCGGCCGGTTTGCGCGATCGGCGCAAACGTGGCGGAAACGCTCTTTCCCGCCGTCGATCCGATCGGACAGACGATCGAAGTCGGCGGTTTTCCATACAAAGTGCTCGCGGTCTTCGAAAAGCAGGGGGGGCTCTTCGGTGCGTTCACATCCGACAACCGGATTTACCTCCCGATCAAATCGTTCCTGAACCAGTTCGGATCCCGCAGGGATGTCACGTTGAACGTGAAAGTCGCAAAGTATGCCGACACCGATGATGCGAAGGAGGAGCTGCGCGGCATCATGCGGAAACTGCGGCGTCTCTCGCCCGTGCAGGAGGATGACTTCAACATCAACGAGCAGGATCAGCTCAACCAGGTTTTTGGGACCATCACGGGCGTCATAAAGATCGTGGGGTTCATCATCACGGGGCTTTCGCTCTTCGTGGGCGGAATCGGCATCATGAACATCATGTATGTATCGGTCACAGAGCGCACAAGGGAAATCGGTGTCCGCAAGGCGATCGGGGCCCGCCGCAGGACGATTCTGCTTCAATTCCTGGTGGAAGCCGCGATGATCTGCCTGTTCGGAGGCATCGTCGGCCTGGCGGTTTCCTATCCCCTCAGCCTGATTGTGGACCAGATACTTCCAACGGCGATGCCGATTTCAGTCATCGGGCTGTCGCTCATCGTGTCGTTGGTTGTCGGCGTGGTATCGGGCTTTCTCCCGGCCTTTCGCGCCGCGCGGATGGATCCAGTCGATGCATTACGATACGAGTAGACCTCAATGAGCCAGGTTGTTGAAACGATTGTTCACGAAGTCCGCGAGAGCCTCAGCATGGCGCTGGTGGCGGTGCGTACGAACAGGCTCCGCTCGGTTCTGACCCTTTTGGGAATCGCAGTCGGCGTGTTTTCGATTATCGCTGTCATGACCGCGATGGGCGTGCTCGTCAACAGCATCGAAAGCGGAATCAGCCAACTGGGGGCGTACACCTTCCAGGTTCAGAGGACGCCAATGTTCCATTCGAACGATCCCCACGAGCGCGCCAAGCTGAGAAACAGGAAGTTCATCAAATCAGACCAGGGGTACGCCGTGAAAGAGCGGACAACGCTTGCGAAAGCGGTGGGGCTGGAAGCATGGGATTTCGGCAAGGTCGTCGCGACTCAGGGGGGTCAAAAGACAAATCCGAACATTCAGATGGCGGGGGAGGACATTGAGGGCTTTGTAACGAATAACTGGACGATCGGCGAAGGCAGGCTCTTCTCACCCGACGAGCTCAATGCGGCAAAGAGTGTGGCAGTTCTCGGTATGAGCGTTGTAGAAAAGCTGTTTCCCAAGAGCGATCCAATCGGCCAGACGATCCGGGTGGACGGGCATGAATACGAAGTCATCGGAGTGATTGAACGGAAAGGCCAGATGCTCGGCGGGAACGAGGATAGTTTCGTTACGATCCCGCTCACGACCTTTTTCAAGTTCTACGGCAAGGACCGCGACATGCATATCATGGTCCAGGCCACAGGCACGGAAACCTACGAGGATTGCATGGAGCAGGTGAGGGGCGTTCTTCGCACCGCGAGGCACGTCCAGCCCGGCGATGACGATGATTTTTATATTTTCTCGAATGATTCGGTCATTTCGGTCTTCAACGATGCCACAAAATACGTGCGGCTCGGCATTATGCTCATCAGCGCCATCGCCCTGCTCGCCGCGGGCGTGGGGATTATGAACATCATGCTTGTTTCGGTCACCGAGCGCACCCGCGAAATCGGAATACGAAAAGCCATCGGCGCGAAAAAGAACAATATTCTTACCCAATTCCTTCTTGAGGCAGTTGTCCTTAGCGAGATGGGAGGCATCGTCGGCATCGTTCTGGGGATACTCGCCGGCAACGCCTTCGCACTCTTTCTCGACGTGCCTCCGGTTATCCCCTACGATTGGGCGGCGATCGGCTTTAT
>DASQAZ010000129.1:0-7577 GCA_035635475.1 Bacteroidota bacterium
CGAACCGCTGATTCTATCAAGCGCTATCGGAGTGTTGCTGCTGGTCTTGTTGTTGGGAAGCAATATGATGGCCGCGGGAGAACTCCGGCCCGAGACCCTGCTCTCGTTCGTGTTCTATACATTGCTGGTCGTCCCGCAATCGCGGGTTCTCACGATGCTCTTGTTACGATGGGAGCATTTTCGAATAGGATTGCGTCGCCTCGATGAAATCACATCAATTCCGCACGAATCGGACGACCCCGGGGCACGCCCGCTCCCACAACCGGTCGGTGGCCGGGTCGAATTTCGGAACGTCTCGTTTCATTATCCTGACCGGGACCAGGCCCTCCACGAAGTGTCGTTCAGGGTCCAACCGGGGGAGTGCATTGGCCTCGTGGGGGCGAGCGGAGCAGGAAAAACGACACTCTTTTCACTTCTCCTTCGCTTCGATCGGCCCCAAACTGGCTCGGTCTTTATCGACGATACCGATCTCCAATTCGCAACCGCCTCCTCGCTGCGATCGAGCATCGCCATCGTTCCCCAGGATATTCTTCTGTTCGACACCACGATTGCAGAAAATGTCAGGTATGGCAAGCCTGAGGCGCCCGACGAAGATGTTCACGTAGCCTGCCGGGCGGCGCGCGCGGATCAGTTTATCGTATCCCTTCCGCAGGGATATGAAACAATCGTGGGAGAGCGCGGTGTCAAGCTCTCGGGGGGGCAGCGTCAGAGAATCGCAATCGCCAGAGCATTCCTCAAAGATGCCCCCATTCTGTTGATGGACGAAGGCACCGCTTCACTTGACTCAAAATCCGAGCGGGAAATCCACGAGGCAATGAGGATGGTGATCGCGCGGAGAACGACACTTATTATTGCACATCGTCTGGCGACGGTCGTAGGGCTTCCCCGCATTCTTGTTCTCGATCGGGGCCGAATCATCGATGACGGCAGTCACCACGACCTTTTGGAGCGCTGTCAGATCTACCGGACGCTTGTGGAAACGCAATTTATTTCGATGCAGAGGGAGGAACACAAAGTGCTCCGCTAAACCGCCCCTTGATTCCATCCCCTCGCCCTATGGCCGGGTTCCAAAATCTCGAGCAACGCCCGGCCAAACAAGACTTCCACCAGCCCAATGAATATTTTAAAACGGATCCTTCTCGCTCCCGTCTCGATCGCCTTTGCATTGATGGCGTGGGTCATGCGCCGCATCGGCGAACGTAATGCAGAAAAATTATCCCGGATCCTCGTCGGTATCGCTCTCGCCTCCCAGCGAGGACGCCGGCTCCGGAATATGAGAAGGGTGTTCTCAGAGTGGAACGAAGAGCAGATTCGCCGGCTTAACAAGGAACACATGCGCTACATCAGCCGGCTGATGGTCGAATTCCTTCGCCTCCCGGAATTGGCCGATGAACGGTTTCAGGAGCGGTTTTCAATCGAGGGTGAAGAACACATTCAAGAAGCATTGCGAAGGGGGAGAGGAATCCTGTTGCTCGGTTCGCACCTGGGCAATTGGTGGTATGCGAGGTCAGCTCTTTCGTTGCGGGGATATCGGATCTCGACGATATCGAACAGGATCCCGGTCAGAGGAATCGAATCCCAATTGGAAAAGATACGGAACAGATTCAACATTCGGGGAATCCATATCGGCGAAGGTGGATCCTCCATCGCCGCTGATACCTTTGGTCGAAACGAGATATTTTCACTCGCGTTCGATGTTTCCTCGCCGGGCCGTGAAGGGAAGAGTCTCCGGCTTCCAATCGGAGGGGCAACAATCAACATCGATCTGGGTCCTGCCGCTCTGGCCTGCAAGCACAACCCCGCCGTTCTCCACCTCAACATCCGTGCGATCGGCAACCGGCGATCGCACATTATAATCAAACCCGCTTCGCATTTGATGGATTCAGACAAGACTCCAACGAATCCGGCTGATCTCACACGTTCTTGGATTGACGGGCTAAGTGTGGAGCTTCGAGAGTTCCCGGAGCAATGGTGGCATTGGAGCCATCTGATTCTCGAAGTCCCCGCGCTGCACGGGAAGGATTGACAAACTTGTACTCTTATGACTTGTCCTGGCGTTAATGCGCTTTCTGTTTCTCCCCCCTTACATCTTCTCCGGCGCGCTGATTCCTAGGATGGCGAAGCCATTAGCGAGGACTGTTTTTGTCGCCAGGCAAAGGGCGATCCGGGCCGCGGTGAGACGCTTATCTTCTGTGACGACGCGGTGCACGTGGTAGAACTTGTGAAACACGCCCGCAAGCTCGTGGAGGTATTCGGCGAGCCGGTGCGGTTCATACGATAATGCGCACGATTCGACCATGTCGGGAAACTCGACCAGGCTTTTCATGAGCGCTAGCTCTTCGGGCTCGACAAGCGGGGAGAGGTCGTGCCCGGACATAATGTCGACGCCCTGGCTTTCGGCGTGCCGGATGATGCTCGCGATCCTAGCGTGGGCGTACTGAAGGTAATAGACCGGATTCTGCTCCGATTGCTCCTTGGCCAGGTTCAGATCAAAGTTGAGGTGACTGTCGATCCCGCGCATGAGGAAGAAATAGCGGACGACGTCGCTCCCGACTTCGTCGATCAGCTCATCGAGCGTGATAAAGTTCGCTTTTCTGGTCGACATCTTCACGACTTCGCCGTCCTGGACAATCGTCACAAACTGATGGATGAGCACTTTCACCTTCGACGGATCGTACCCGAGCGCCTTCAGCGCCGCGAGAACGTCGGGATACGTGGCGACATGATCCGCGCCCAGCACGTCGATCACAAGCTCGAAGCCCCGGCGAAGCTTTTCACGGTGATAGGCGATATCCGGTAACCGATAGGTCGGCTCGCCCGTATTCTTGACGATGACTTTATCCTTCTCCCCGCCGAACTCGGTGGCCTTGAACCACACCGCGCCGTCGAGATCGTAGGCCAGCTTCCGCGACCGGAGTTCCTCGATCACCTCGCGCACCTTCCCGCTTTCATACAGGGAGTTTTCATTATAAAATACATCGTGCACAACGCCCAATCGTTTTAACGTTTTCTTGATGTCATCGAAGATTTCCTTCTCGGCCTGCTGCTTGAAGATCCCCTCGGCCGGCTCATTCCGGAGCTTGTCACCATGCTGCTCTTTCAAATGCCCGGCGATTTCTTTGATGTATTCTCCCTGATAGTAATCTTCGGGAAAGGGCAGGCTCTCGCCGAGCATTTCAAGATACCTCAGACGGACCGAGTCTCCGAGTATCCGCATCTGCCGTCCCGCATTATTGAAATAATACTCCCTCGTGACCTCATGGCCCGCCCATTCCAGGAGACGTGCGACGGTATCCCCATACACGGCGCCCCGGCCGTGGCCCACCGTCAGAGGACCGGTCGGATTGGCGCTGACAAACTCGACCTGCGTTTTCGTGCGCTTGCCCGTCTCGATGTGCCCGAATTTCTGCCCGAGACGCAGAACCTGAGTGGTCTGTTCGCGGTAAAACTTTTCGGAGAAATGAAAATTGATGAAGCCCGGGCCCGCGACTTCTACGCGATCGACGAGCGTCCGATCGATCTGAAGTGTTTCAATGATACGCCGGGCAAGCTCGACCGGAGCCGTCCGCAGGATTTTCGCCGCAGACATCGCGACGTTTGTAGTGAGGTCTCCGTGGGCAGGATTGCGGGGCTTTTCGAAGGTTGGAACAATTGAATCGTCTGGGAGACCGAATGAGCGGAGGCAGGATTCGATCCGCTCCCTCAGGTACCGCCTCATGGCTGTTTCGCAGGTCGCGGCTTCCGGGGGGATTTCTTGGGAGCCTCATCCTGAACCAGTTCCACCTCGGCATCCCCCCAGAGTTTTTCCAGCCCGTAAAATCTTCGGGCCTGCCTATGAAAGATATGGACGACAACGTCGACGTAATCGAGCAGAATCCACTGCCTGTGCGTCAGGCCTTCGGTGTGCCACGCGCTGATGCCGATCTGATGCGTCCCGTCTGCAACGCTGTCCGCGACGGCCTTCACCTGAACATCGGAATCGGCCGAACAGATGACGAAGAAATCGGTCATGTCCGTCAGCTTCCGGAGATCCATGATCGTAACGTCGCTGGCTTTCTTGCTCAGCGCGAATCGTGCAATTCTCTTTGCGAGCGTCTTCGGTCTCAAAATACCTCGGTGGAAAAGTGTGTCATCGCCCCCTTGGGAAATGGATGAGACCCCCTTGCTTTCTTTCCGGAGGTTCCGTCAACGATTTCAGGAGAGCGGGGGGCAAAACTCTTAGTGCAGGGGCTGCAGCGATGAGTAATCGCCTCCGATGATCACGGAGACATCGACAAAATAATCGGGATTGATCTGTTGTATTACGTTCCTCTCAGATACTCCGAGCGCCGATGCAACCCGCTGCGCGGCAGCGCGATTGCCGACACGATCGACGACAAGTGTGCGTGGAATGTTGGACAGTTTGTAATTTTTCATTTCAACGACATCGAACCCGTGCCCCCGGAGGTAATTCATGAACTTCGCCGCAACCCCCCTCCCGCCGGACCCATTCAGAACGTCGAGCTGGATGATTTTCTGGGGCTTCGGCTGTTCTGCCGGAAGAGGAGGACTGTTTGCCCCCCTCGAGATGTACGAATACGAGAGATAACCGACGGTCAACAGCAGAACGACGATCACGCCGTTGAGAACGGTTTTTGCCCTTCCCGCTGCGGGTGATGAGGCCTCCACTCCCTCTTGTTGAGCTTCGTTTTGCTGATCCGGCTCCGTCATTCCGAATACCTTTCCGCGGTGCAAAATAGAACCGAGTTAGCCCCCATGTGAGAGACTAACCCGGAAATACCCAAAACTTTGAAACGCCATCCGCCGGCAGTCAACGCTGTTTACTGGTCGCCCTAGTAGTACGGTGCGTATGGAGGATAAAATCCGCGGAAGTAATTGGATGGAATCTGAATGTATTCGAGCTTCATGAACATGTTGTCGGCGGGCCTGTAATTCAATTCCGCCCGGCTCACGAACAACTTGTTGAAGCTTGTCTGGCTGAGCGAACCGTATTGGCCGAAGGGTGAACCCTGCAGCGTGAGGTCAAACCGGACATTGAGCGGATCGGCAATCTTGTAGAACATGCTGTTGGTGTACGATGCCATCGAAATACCCTGTCCGTCCGACGAAAGATAGCTCAGCGAAAAGCTATGCCTCATCATGAAATTATCCGGGTTCAACAAGCCGAGAAAATCGCTGATGCTGGCAGTCGGGCGCACGAGCGATTGCGCAGCGCTCACCGGTTGTTCATCCTGCGATCTCAATTGCGCCGTCGAACTGGACGAAGCAAGAGCCATCCCAAGAGCGAGCGCCACCAGCAATTTCATCATTACACCTTTTCTCAGACCTACAATAATGATACTCAAAATGGGCATTATAGTCAAACCATTATGCGCTTGCCCGGGATGCCATCAAGATGCGAGCCGATTCGAGCTGTTCCCGGTCGTTGATTCCGATAACCTCAATGGCGTCAATGGCTTTAACTGCGGACACTCTCAGGTGTTTCTTCCGGAATATTTCGAACACATCGGTCAGGTAGTATTCGCCCTGCGCGTTATTCGGTTCGAGCTGATCGAGGCACTCGAACAGCTTCTCCTTCTGGAACATGTAAATGCCGGAATTAATTTCCTTCACGAGGATTTCCTTCTTCGAAGCGTCCTTCTGTTCGACGATTTTCTCGACGCTTCCGTCTTCGTTTCGAATCACCCTCCCATAACCGGACGGGTCATCGAGTTCAGCGGTAAGAATGGTCGCCACTGCTTCGGTGGTCCGGTGGTATCCGATGAGCGCCCTGACGGTCTTCTCGCTTAACAATGGTACGTCGCCTGAGAGAACCAACAAATCGCCGTCGAACCCTTCCAGCCCCGCCCGTGCCTGCTGAACGGCATGACCGGTGCCCAACTGTTCCTTCTGCTCGATGAACTCGACTTGCGGGTTGATCTTGGAAATGTGGCTGATGATCGCCTCCTTCTGCCAGCCGACGATGAGCAGCGTGCGGTCCGCCTGCAGGCGGGTCGCAAGGTCGACGACATATTCAACCATCGGCTTGCCCTGCAGCTCGTACATGACCTTCGCCATCCCCGGATCTTTCATCCGGGTTCCCTTGCCGGCGCCGAGAATCAGAACAGCCAGCTTGGGCGGCTTCGATGGCTCACTCATACAGTCGGCTTCGTCGGGAGCGGAGCTTCCATATCCAGATCACGCGCCTGTTTTTGGGACATGAACGATGACATTATCGATCAGACGCACACCCCCGATCCGTGCCGCGAGCGAGATGAGCACGGAATCGCCGGGAGTGACAGATTTCGATTCTTCCAGCGTCCCGGCGTCCGCAACGGAAATGTAATCGATTTTTGCCGACGACCGGGATGTAATCAGCATCCGCATTCCTGCCGTGATAACAGAGCTCGCGACCTCTCCTTTGGCGATCAGCCGTTCGGCCTCCTTGAGCGAACCGTATAGAACGGTGCTCTCCGTACGCTGTTTTGAAGAAAGATAAATGTTCCTGGAACTCATTGCAAGTCCATCCGACTCGCGGACGATCGGACCCACCAATATGTGCAGATCAAAATTCAGGTCCTTCGCCATTTTCCTGACCACGGCCGCCTGCTGGGCGTCTTTTTGACCAAAAACCGCCACATGAGGTTTGGCAATATGCAGCAGTTTTGTCACAACGGTCGTCACGCCGCGAAAGTGAGTCGGCCGGAATTTCCCCTCCAGAACTTGCGTGATTTTTTCGACTTCTACATAGGTGAGATAGCCGGTGGGATACATCTCCTCGACTGAAGGCATGAACAGAATTGAGGTTCCGGCCGATTCTGCGAGCGCCGTGTCCTTTCCCGGATCCCGCGGATACTTCTCATAATCCTCATCCGGCGCGAACTGGGCAGGATTGACGAAAATTGTCGTTATCACCAAATCGGCGTGCGTCCGGGCCAACCGGATGAGACTGAGATGTCCGTCGTGGAGATAGCCCATCGTCGGAACAACCGCGATTCTCTTCCCCGCGAGCCGGGAATCCTCCGCGGTCCGCTGCAATTCCTGCGGACTCGTTATGACGTTCATTGCAGGTTGATTTTTGCCTCGAGAGTGAACTGCCTTCCGGGGGCGCTGTAACCGCTCCACAGTTCATAGCCGCTGTTGAGCAGATTGCCGATCCCGAAGGAAACAACAGCGCGTGGAATCGCCCGGGTCGAAACACCGCAGCCGAGCAGGAATACATCTCCCAGGGTCTGGTTGCCGGCGCGATCGACATTTCGCCGGCTCATATATTCGGCGGAGGCCGAGAGCGTGGCCGCAATTGCCACGTCCTGCTCCGCCCGCCCTTTCAATTCTATGATCGGTATCATCGGAAGCTGCACGCTCGTTCCTGTCTCATGGCCGGGCTGGACGATGCCGGTACATTTCACCTTCGTACCGGTGGGAAGATCGATCGACCCTGATCCTTCTATAGCGATCTGGTCCGCGTCGGCGTACTCGAGCCTGATCCTTCCGCTGTCGGCAAGCGTGATATCCCGATTGGTGCTGTGCGTAAATGATCCGCGAAGCTGAATCGCCGCGCGATCCGTCCTGAACGACACGGAGGTGCCGAGGTGAAT
>DASQAZ010000130.1:0-16137 GCA_035635475.1 Bacteroidota bacterium
TTGTCGATCGATTCACGCAGCGCGTCTGCATCGTTCACCGAGACCGCGATGCCGTCGACCTTTCGCTCGATGAGACTTTCGATGATCTGCGCCTGCTCGACCGCATCCGATTTCACGGGGGCATACCGCTGCACCTCGATCGTGCCTGCCCCGAGATCGTTGGCGCCGGCCTGGGCGCCCTGCCATGCCACCTGAAACACCGGATTATCAAGGAGCTTCGGCACGAAGGCGAAAACTTTTTTCTTCGCCGCCGGGTTTTTTCCGCAGCCCGCCGCTAGTATGGCTAGTGCGGCCAGAAACAAAAGGATCTTTTTCATGAACGTTTCTCCATTGAGTTGGGATGATCAAGCACGGGTTTTTGTTCACTCCCGAAATCGGGACTCGGAACAAACTGACGCTGAATCTTCGAATAAATGTCGGTCAGGGAGGGATACAATTCCCGATAGATGCCGTAGAACTCTTTGTAGCGGTCTGCGGCCTTCATGTCCGGCTCGCGAGTTTCGACAACGCGGATGGTCTGCTCCACCGCTTCAATAATATTCTTGTAAACGTTGGTGCCGGCGCCCGCAAGGAGGGCGGCTCCGTAAGCGGGGCCCTCCGAAGAGTTAACGACCGCTACCTCGCTACCGTATGTATCGGCCTGAAGCTGTCTCCAGAATGGACTCTTTGCCCCGCCGCCGCTGAGTCGAATTTGACCGACCGTCTGACCCAGTGACCGGATAATCTCCAATGAATCGTTCATGCCGTAGGTGATCCCCTCCAGAACGGCGCGTGTAAAATGGTTTTTCGTATGCCGGAGCGTGGCGCCGATAAACCCCGCCCGCGCCGCCGCGCTCTGATGGGGTGTCCGTTCGCCCGCAAGATACGGCTGGAAGAATAGACCCTCGGAGCCGGCGGGGATTCGTGCCGCTTCCTCCGTCAGCACATCATAGGCATCGAGGCCATTTCCGCGGGCAGCGAGCACTTCCGATTGCCCAAAGGTCTCCTTGTACCATCGAAACGCGCCTCCTGCCATGAGAACCACGCCGATAAGATACCAGCATCGCGGGACAGAGTGACAGAATGTGTGCACTCGCATCCCGGGATCTCCCTTCATCGAATCGATGTGGGCCAACACGACACCGCTTGTGCCGATGCTCGCGAGCAGGCGGCCTTTTTTGACGACGCCCGTCCCGACTGCCGCGCAGGCATTATCGCCGCCTCCGCCCACGACGGGCGTCCCCGCGATCAGGCCGGAAGCGCTCGCAGCCGCAGCACTGATTCGGCCGCCGATATCCGTCGATTCGATAACCTGCGGGAGCCATTCGGCAGGAATGCCCGCCGCGCTCAGCATCGGCTCGGACCAGACCCGCTTCCTCACATCGAGGAGCAGCGTCCCGGAAGCGTCGGAGACGTCGGTTGAAATTACGCCCGTCATCCGAAACCGGATATAGTCCTTCGGCAACAGGACTTTATGAATTCGATCGTAAATTGCGGGCTCGTTGCTCCGGACCCATAGTATTTTCGGGAGAGTAAAACCCTCGAGCGCCCGGTTCGCGACGGTCTCCCGCAGGCGTTCGAGCCCGATCTTTTCGTTGATCCACCGGCATTCGCGGTCGGTCCTCGTATCGCACCAGAGAATCGCCGGCCTGAGGACTGCCAGATTCCTATCGAGCAGCACGAGGCTATGCATCTGCCCGGAAATCCCCACACCCGCGATATCCTTTGCGGTAACGCCCGAAGAGCGGGTCAACTTCCTGACGACGCGGACTGTTGCATTCCACCAATCCTCCGGGTCCTGTTCCGCCCAATTCGGCATGGGCGTCGAGAGCGGATAGTCCGAGCTCGCCATAGCAAGTACCTCGCCCTTCACATTGATGATCAGTCCTTTCACGCCCGTCGTGCCCACGTCTAGCCCCAGGAGAAGTTGTTCAGTCATCGGCGGATATCATAAAGAGCTCGGCGACGGATCAGTCTGCGATCGTAATACGGTCGGCCTGAATGGTTTCACTGCCAGATTACTTGTACCTCGACTCTTGAAAATCGATTTTGCGGTTAATGACGCTCCGGAGAAGCCTGCTGATGTTCGTCTCGTCGGGATCCCGGAAGTACTTCTGCATCTCCTCCGGAGGAGGGAAGAGCTTGACGATTTCACGCCGGTATCGGGTCGCGTTGATGCATTCGACGAGATGTTCGGCGAACCGCCGTACGGTTTCCTTCTTCGTGCTCCCTGCAACGCGCTGCGGCCAGAGGTCGAAATTCCAGAGTCCGTCGAACCCTTTCCAGTAAAGCCAGTATTCCGCTTCTGTGACCTCGTTCAGGTTGTCGTTTCCGGGAATATGATCGTTGTCCCAGTGCTTCCGGTTGTCGTTGAGATCGATTTGGGCGAGAATGCCGAAATCGATCGCGAGGCAGATGCTCTCCGCAAGTTTGCCGCCGGCGATATGCGCATGGCCGTATTCAATGTTCTGAACCACCCGGCCTGTGAACTTCGACATCTGGGAGTCCGCGGAACCTGCGTCCTTCGATTCCGCCGGTCGCTTCGAAGCCCTCCCCGCACCGCGATCGCGCAGCCGCCTAGAGATCCTGTCCTCAACTACCTGAGCCGCGAAGACGCCGTGCATCGTATCGCGGATGAACATGTCTTCCGCGGGATCGCCGGACTTCGGCTCGAGACAGAGTCTGCAATCGGGAACGGCTTCAAGCACTTCGACGTAGCCGTCGACGAGAAGGTTCCACGCCCGCGAATAATCGGTGAGGAACAGCCCGTTCGATCCGTCGTTTCCCTGCCAGAGGACGGCGTGAGTGCAGCCGAGGGGCTTCCCCAGCTCTTTCATGACGGGCCGGAGTATATTGTTCAACTCCATCGCCCGTTTCACGTTGTTGATTGCTTCACGGCGGATTGCGGGATCCGGGTTGGAAAATCCGCCGTTTTTAAACCGGGCGCCAAATGTTTTTGCCACGACGCTGCCGATCGCGACGCGATGTTCGCGGGCGAGTTTGGCCAGCCGGTCCGGCTCGTCGGGAAATTCAGCGGGAAAGTGGCCGAGCACGTAATCCATTCCCTCGATCCTGGCCGCCATCTCGAACACCTCCTCCAGCGTCAAGGGAAACGGATTGCAGCCCGCGGAGAACCTGTCGTTCATGCCCGACATGAACGCCCAGGCCCCGAATCCGAATCTCGGCTCCGGGGCGGGCGTCATGGCATCTTTTGAAAATTCATCCTCAGGTATTCCTGGACGCGGACGATGTCCTGCTGATAGGTCAGATCGGGGACGTGTTCGGACAGGGGGATCGCTTTGACCGACTTTGGATATCGCTCGACGAGCATCATGACCGCGCCGGGCAGCTCCCTTTCGTCACGGACGGGGTGGAGCGGAACTTCGTCCAGGACGGGCAGGATGCGATCGTACAGAAAACGAAAGATGTTCATGCTGACGCCGATTCTTCCGCAGCCGTTCTTTACGGCCGCAGCCTGCTCGGGCGACGGCTTCTCGATGATCCGCGTCAGGTATCCTTCACTGTCTTTCGAGAGGACTGAAAATTGAGCGAAGCGCGACGGCTCAAACTCGAGCGCATCCCGATCGTAATCGATCACACCGCACTCATCGGGCATTTCCAGCAGCAGGCTCAGCGCCTTGACGGAATAGAGATTGTCGCTGTTGCAAACCGTGAAACGTTTCCCCTTCCAATCGGGCCGCGCAGTGAGTGTGCGTGAGAGGGCATCCGCCGTTCCGAGCGGCTTACTCCTGCCCTCCGGGATTGTCTGGACGACGTACGAAATCCTGAGGCCTTCGAACGAATCCGGACCGCCGGGCTCGCCGTAGTAATCCCGTATTTCGCGATCTTTCTCCCCGATGACGAGAACCACGTCGCGATAACCGGACGCGCTCACATTGAAGAGCAGGTAATCGAGAAACGGACGGCGCCCCTCACCGAGTCCGATCATCGATTTCGGCTTTAATTGCGCCTCGCGGGCAAGCATGGGATCGAGGCTCTCCTGCGCGGGGACGGCCCTTTTCATGCGTGAAGAGATGCCGGCGGCCAGGATGACAATATTCGGATCCATCTATGAAATCTCGCTTGAGGGGAAACACGCGCAATGAATCGACAACTGCTCCATAGAGAATATACTAAAATCGAAGCTCAGTATTCATGGGCGTTCGAGCGGCTGTGGCGTCTCAAGTGGAACCAGAGGATTCTTGTTTCGCAAGGATGGCCCGAACCGCGACCAAATTATCCTCATTGACGAGGACAAGAACGGTGTCGCCACCCTGCAAGATTGTGCCCCCGCTGGGAACGAAAAAACTGTCGTCTCGGCCGATCAGCACGATGAGACTGTCTTGAGGGAACCCCAGTTCGACGATCGACTTGCCCACGACCGCCGAATGATACGGGACGATCAGGTCGACAAGCTCGGTGTCAACACCCTCCATGCGGGCGAACTCGAGGGGATAGCGCCGTTTCTTCTCGCCGACCGTATCGACCCGGAGTACGCGGGCGACCGCGGGAATCGACCAGCCCTGCAACAATGCAGACGTCAGCACGATGAAGAAAACAAGGTTGAACATCAAATGGGACTCGGGCAACCGGGCGAGAAGAGGGAAAGTCGCGAGAATAATAGGAACCGCCCCGCGTAAACCAACCCACGATACAAATGCCTTCTCAGCCCAGTGAAGCGGGGCCAGGGAAAGTGAAAGGAAGACGCTTGCCGGACGAGCAATGAACACCAGAAAGCCGGACACCAGCAAACCAATTCCCACAATGGGCAATATTTGCGACGGGAAGACGAGCAGACCGAGGGTAAGAAACATCGTTACCTGGCTCAGCCAGGCGAGACCTTCAAAGAAGCGCAACAGGCTTTTCTTCTGAACAAATTCGCTGTTCCCCGCCACCAACCCGGCCACGTAGACGGCAAGGAATCCGCTTCCTCCACCCGTTGCTGTCAGTCCGTACACAAAAGCGGCGAACGCCAGACAGAACACCGGATAAATTCCTTCATAGGGGACCTTCAATCGATTAAGGAGAAAAACGAGGGTCTTGCCAAGACACCAGCCAAAGACGGCGCCGAGGCCCATCTGAAAGACAAACAGCAGGATGAGAGAGCCGACGGAAGCGCGATCGCTCGTCAGCAGCCGGATCATCCCGATGGTCAGGAAAACCCCCATCGGATCATTGCTGCCCGACTCGAATTCCAGCAGGGGCTTGATCTGCCCCCGCAGATTGACATTTCTTGACCGAAGAACGGAGAAAACCGCGGCTGCATCGGTGGAGGAGATAACGGCGCCCAGAAGCAGGCCGTTCAACAGGGAAAATTTCAGCACGAGGGAGGCAAAAAGACCGACCGCAAGCGCCGTGATAACGGATCCTAGCGTGGCCAGGCTGATGCCCCGCCAGAAAACCGGCTTTACCTCACGCCACTTGGTGTCCAGACCTCCGGCAAAAAGAATGAACACCAGAGCGATGATCCCGATGGATTGCGCCAGAGCAACATTGTCTAAATGTATGCCCCCCGGCCCCTCGGAACCGGCGAGCATTCCGATTGCGAGAAACAATACTAAGGTGGGAACGCCGAGGTTTTCGGAAAACTTCGCGATCGCGATGCTGACAAGGATGAGGGACGAACCGATGAGAAGAAGATATTCGATCGAACTGACCATTTACCGGGGGGAGACTACGCCGCCTTCGCCGGCGACAAGGATGACGATTTTCGGGTCCATCTCCTTCTAAGAACGGACGGGTGGATTTATTCTGTCTCGGAACCACCGGAAATATACGAAAATCGATGACTATTGCGTCCTGATCCGAACGGTGCTGAGTTGAAAGTCTGTCCATTTTACGTTACTTTCGACGATGCGAACGCGCCTGGTCACATTCGTCTCCCTCGCGCTGCTGGCTCATCCCGTTCGCCTGTATGCGCAAATGATCGATCCCGCTATCGACCGGGATGGCGAGCCGTTTTGCTATTTCAGCCGGCCCACGGACGTCATCGGCGTGATGGATGGAAGGCAGGGAACGCTGATCTCGCCGGAGGGATATCTGTATACGGGCTTCGGAGAACTGATGTTCTTCACGGGCGATCCGCCGGTTCCTGTCGAGCAGCGCGTGAAGACGCTCTCGAAAGGATACCTTCCTGTCGTCGAATATCAGATCGAGCGCGACCGCGTCCGGTATCATTTCACCATGTTCGCCGCGACGCTCGACGGCCGGCCGGAGAGTCCGCTCATAAACTTCATCCGTGTACGAATTCAAAACAGGGCCGATCAGCCGCGGATGGCTTTCTTCGCGATCGCCCATCGCTATCAAAATCCCGTCAATACCGAATGGGGCACGGGGGACAACCGTTTCTCCCGTCCCTGGAGGGCCAAAACTCCGGGACAGTATGAGCAAGCGGGCGTCGAGTTCAGCAAGGATTGGATTTATGGATTCAGCGATGACGGGGTTCTTCGCGGCGGAAAGGTCATGACGCTCTTTCCGGTCCGGCCTGCGCTCCGGAGGATGCTGGCACTGAAGAGCGATTACCTCGATGCTGCTTCGGTTGGTCCGCGCAAAATGCGGGTTCTTCCGACGACCCCGGTTGGGGTCGTTCAGTATCCGTTGGCGCTCAAGCCGAATGAGGAAATGTCGTTGGATTTCAAGATGCCTTACGATCCGATACCGAAGGATTCCTCCATGGTCGACGAGCTTCGACGCGCCGGATTCGACCAGTACATGCAGCAAACCGCGGATTTCTGGGATAAGATAATCCATCGAGGCATCGAGATCACTGTCTCCGAAGAAAAAGTCAACAACACCTTTAAGGCGAGCCTGGTCTATGACCTCATCGCGAGGAACAAGGTGGACAGCTTCTATATCCAAAAAGTGAACGACTTTCAATACCACGCGTTCTGGCTGCGCGATGCCTCTTATATCGTCCGCATGTACGATCTCACCGGATATCATGACATCGCCCGCGAGTGTCTCGGGTTTTTCGCGCGGTGGCAGCAGCCCGACGGAAATTTCGTCTCGCAGGGCGGGCAGTTCGACGGATGGGGACAAACGATGTGGGCGTACGGCCAGCATTTCCGGATGACCGGCGACAAAGGATTCGCGGCGCAGGTGTACCCGTCGGTCCGGCGGGCGGTCGAGTGGCTGAGGAAGGCCCGGATGGAGGATCCGCTCCACGTCATTCCGATCACGACTCCCGGAGACAATGAAGACATCTCCGGGCATATCACGGGCCACAACTTCGCCGCGCTCGGGGGATTGAGGAATGCGATTGTTCTGGCGGACTCGCTCGGTAGGAAAGACGACGCGGAGTCGTGGAGGCACCAGTACGACGATTACCGGTCGACGCTTCTCACGATCCTGCGCCGCATTGCCGGGAAGACCGGCGGTTACATCCCTCCCGGCCTCGACACGCTCGGCGGGCAGGATTGGGGAAACATGGAGTCCATCTATCCCGAAACCATTCTAGATCCGTCCGATCCGATGGTGAGCACGACGATCAAGGCGACGCGCGCGAAGTACCAGGAGGGGATTATGACCTACGGAGACGGACGATGGCTCCATCATTACCTCACGATGTCCAACACCGAATCTGAAGTCATCCGAGGCGATCAAGAAACCGCGATCACGGAGTTCTACGCCATTCTGGTCCATACGAGCGCTACGCATGCCGGCTTCGAGTATGATATACCGCCCTGGAGCACGCGCGATTTCGGCATGAACCTCTCGCCCCACGGCTGGTTTGCCGCCAAGTTTCGCGCACTTCTGCGCAATATGATGGTCCGCGAGGAGGGACACGACCTCCATCTCCTTTCCTGTGTTTCGCCTGCGTGGATAAAGGACGGAGCGACGATCAGCGTTCGTCGCGCGCCGACCGAGTTCGGGGAGGTCAGTTTCGACCTCATCTGCCGGAAGGGTCATGCGACGCTGAAACTCACCCACGGCTATCGCCGCGCGCCTCACTCGGTCATCCTGCACCTGCCGTGGTTCATGCAGGTTTCCGGCGTCACCGCGGAGGGAAGAAACTTGCAGCAAACCGGATCGGCAGTTGCCCTTCCGGACGATGCGAGGAATATCGAGATCGACTGGGTAAGGGATGATCGGGTAGCCAACCTGAATTATGACGCGTCTGTGCAGCAGTACAAGAAGGAGTACAGGCGGCGGTACGAGAGGTTCCTGCAATCAGGAGACGGTGAGCGAAATAAATAGACCAGATCGCGAGCCGGATTAGCGTTTAGGTGTACAGAAGCTCGACATATTTTCGGGCGCTCGATTCCCACGTGAACCGCGCCTTTGCCGCCTCGGATGAAATACGGTCCCAGCCCGCCCGGTCGGTCGTGAAAATCCGCAGCGCCTTGTCAACAATCTGCAGAAAGTGATCGACTTTTTCGCTGAACGTAGCGCCGGTGAAGTGAAACCCGTTGACTCCGTCGATCACCGTATCCTTGAGACCTCCCACCGCGTGCACCACGCACGGCTGGCCTTCCCGCATGGCGAGCATCTGACTGATGCCGCAGGGTTCAAAGAGGCTCGGCATAATGAAAAGCGATCCGCTCGCATACATGGAATCCGCGATCGATTCTGAATAGCCCTTCAGATAGAGCAATCTCGGATGTTTCCTCTGAGCAGCCGACAGCGCCTCCTCATATTCGGGAGTGCCGGTCCCGAGCACCAGGTAGACCGCGTTGTATTTGGACAAGAGGGGAAGAAGATCGTCGATCGCCCTCATCTTCCGCGAGCCGCGCTCGAAGAGCAATCTCACCTTCTGGTCGACGACACGCGTTACGCTGGTGAGTAAAGCCGAGGCATCGTATTTGCGCAGATCTTCGATGCGCTGGAGAGTCTCTCGAACGGTGGTTCCGCCCTTGACGTCCTTCCACTTCCCGACTTCAGATTGTAAGAGGTCAAGGAGCTCCCCTGGCGGGAGCTTCGTGCTACGTGGAGGGTCCGGATACTCGCAACCATTGAGAATTCCGAAAAGTCGCGATTGCGCTTTCGCTTCTACGAGGAATGGTTCCAAACCCTCGCCTCCGAAGAAACCGGCGGCGGGATTACTCGGCTTCAGGATTTCCTCCGCGTACGTTGGCGAAACGGTATTCACCCTGGCGGCGAATCGAATCCCCGCGGCCATCGGGGTAAAGACCGGCTCGGCATAGCGGTGGTCCTTCCACCGGGAAATCCAATCCACGTTCCGAAATAGTTCCGGAAACCACTGCTCGACGGTTGCGTGCTTTCCGCGAATCGGCCGCGGCCCCTGGATCGCCGCGTTGTGTATCGTGAAAACTGTTTTGATCTTCTTCAAACTGCTGAAAGCGGGATGCAGCTCCCTAAGCAGGAACATCGATCCCGTGTGCCAGTCGTGCAGGTGAAGCACGAAGCCCGGCGGCCGGCGGAGGAGATACTGTCCGACCGCAGAGCAGAACAGGGCATACTTCGCCGCATCCTGCGCAAACGCCTGGCCGGGGGGATCGTGACAATAGATCGGATTGCCGCGGATTTCCGGATGCTCGAAGACAAGGTACGACACACCTTCGACCGGATTTCTGGCGGTGAGCTCCCATATCTCGCCCTCCCTCGATGATCCGCCGAACGGAAACCCGACCGTCTCCAGCCGTCGTCCGGGATTCGACTTGTGCAGGAAACCATAGGAGGGTATGATGACGGTTACACGCCAGCCCAGTCTCGCGAGCGCTTTAGGCAAGTCTCTGACGACATCGCCGACGCCCCCAACTTTTCCCCCCTTCAGCCCGTCGTTCTCGGAGGCCACCATGACGACCTCCCGCTCGTGTTCAGGCATCGGATTTCAGATTATAAATTCAGGATGATTGCCCGGGGGAGATCAACAGATCGGTTCAGATGACGGTGTTATCGGGGATGCTGGTATCCTTGATGACGATGACAATCCCATTGCGGATCCAGTACCCCTCGCTCTCCCGTTCGTCATTCTGCGTCTTCTCCCTGTTGATGATCTTGACGTTCCGGCCGATCCGGGCATTCTTGTCGAGGATGGCGTTCTTGACAACCGATCCGGTTCCGATTCCAACTGGCACCTTGCCCGCGGCGAGCTCGGCCGCTCGTTCGGCGTCCGATTGATAGTAGTCCGCGCCCATGATCAGCGCACTCTCGACGGAAGAGTTCTCCTCGAGGCGTGTGCGAACACCGACGATGGAATTGACGACCGTCGCGCTCTTGACGATGCATCCGTCGCAAATCATGGATTCCTCGATTTTGCAGCTCAGGACCTTGGAGGGCGGAAGAAATCGCGGGCGCGTAAAAATCGGGAAATCGGAATCATAAAAGCTGAAGGGCGGCTTGGGCTGGCGCACGAGCGCGAGATTCGCGTGATAGAATGATTCGATCGTCCCGATGTCCTCCCAATAACCCCGGAATGCGTAGGCCTGGACGTTAAATTCGTGAATCGCCTCCGGGATGACGTCTCTGCCAAAATCGGTGTGCTGGGGAAACCTTGTCAGGAGGTCGGTGAGGGCCTTTCTCTTAAAGACATAGATGCCCATCGATGCAAGATATGGCGTCTTCCCCGCCGCCGCCGGCTCGACTCCAAGTACCTGCGGATCGACTTTCATGCCGGTGAGAGTGCTCCCGGTGGGTTTCTCCTTGAATTCGATGACCCGGCCCTGCCCGTCAATTTTCATCAGGCCGAAAGCCGCCGCCTTCGATTCCTCGACAGGCACTACCGATATGGTGACATCCGCGTTGGTGGCGCGATGATGATCGATGAAAAGGCGGTAGTCCATCCGATACAGATGATCGCCCGACAGGATCAGGTAATCCTCCACTTTCCAGCGGTCCATCACCCAAAGTGTTTTTCGGACCGCGTCGGCCGTTCCCTGAAACCAATCGGGGCTCTCCGGGGTCTGCTGCGCGGCAAGCACATCCACAAATCCCTTCATGAAAGGATAGAACCGATACGTGTTCGCGATGTGTTGGTTCAGGGATGCCGAGTTGAATTGAGTCAGCACATAAATTCTCAGGATCCCGGAATTAATGCAATTGCTGACCGGTATGTCGATCAACCGGTACTTGCCGGCAAGCGGAAGCGCGGGCTTTGCACGATGTTTCGTGAGAGGATAGAGCCGCTCCCCTCGCCCGCCTCCGAGGATTATGGACAGCACATTCTGCATTAGTCGCTTCCCTCAGATCGTATGACAGCCATCTGTGACCCTCGATCGTTGTTGGCGAATACCGTTCGTTGTCTTATGCCTGTTGTTCGATTGCGCGAGATGGAACCGCCAGAGCTTTCTTGAGGCCGTCGAGGCGATAGCCCGATTGATCCGACAAACTTTTAATTCTGCGGAGCGACGCGAGGCGCCCCTTGAGTCCAGTCGAGTCGATGGTTGCCGCCCCTGCCTTTGCGCTTGTCTTTATAATTGAGGCCAGAAACAACCAATCGAGCAGAGTCTCCAGCGCCTCTTTGTTATAATAGAGCACTCCCCCATGTTCGTTCACGTGGAGGGCTTGCCTCAATTCGTCGTCGTCAAGCATTGCCTGTATCGCTTGATGGATCGCGTCGTCATTTTCAGCAGAGAACGCATCCTGATACCTGATGATTATTTTAAGGAGCCCCGGGACCCGGTTCGCAGGGCTCTCGCGATGGATCAACGATTCGATCCTCAGCCTATCGACGAGAACTGCGCTTTCTCTCGGAACATCAATTTCGGATATCAGCTCACCCAGCCTTCGCGTTGAAAGCCATGCAAGCAAAATCGAAAGTTCACCCATCGAACCGGGGTCCTGCATCCTGCGAAGCAGCCCGAATACCTGCGGCTGGGGAGAACTTTTCCCGGCCCTCCGGTTCTTCGCCGGAGCGGAATGCAGGAGGTGAGAGACGATTCTCAGTCCCTCAAGATCCTCCCTGAACCTGGCCTCCATTCCGGCCCTGCCGGTCTTCGTCACCAGAAAATCCGAGACGCTCTGCACGAAGCGCTCGTAGGCTCCGGTGAGCGTGGCAAGTTCGCGCGCATGGACGCCTTCCACAGGCGACGGCTGGTGAATGAGATGCCGGACTCGATCGAGTACACTCGAATCAAGCATCGCCGAGAACGCCTCATGCACCGGCTTCAGGCGCATCCCGATCAACGCCTCCTGAACGTCGGGTACTCCACGGCCTCCGAGCGAGCCGGCCAGCCGGCTATAGTCCCCAGTTTCGTCGTAGACTTCCCTGAAATCCATGAATACCTGGTATTGAAAGGCTCCGAGTTCAACGTGCAGTCCGCGTTCTGCGAGCTCTCTTCCCGGGCGGAGGAACTCGAGTCCGGTCTTCCGTTCCCTGAACAAATAATAGACATGATCCCTTGAGTCCAGCGCAAGCGACTCGGCGAGGTTCCTGGAAGAGGGGCCCGATTGCGCGGTTTGTATTTTGGGCACGCCGGATTTGATCGAGCCCGCGCACTCTTCGTATTTGTTGTGATAACAGATCAATGCACGTTCTCCGCGCGCCATATTGGAATATGCAAAGACATTCTCATTGAGGACACCGCGGTGATCACGAAGCTCATACAGCTCGAAATTTTCCACCCCGCTGAAAAGATATCGCTTCTGCACCAGGGGAAAAATCTCGCGCTCGTGCCTGCGGATGAGCTCTTCATCGGGGTTCTCGTCGTAATAAGCTCGCTTGTATTCCATACCGTATTTTTCCGTAAAACCTTCGACCTGGCCGTGGGCGAACATCGGAAGACCGGGAAGGGTGACCATCATGAGTGCGACGCCGAAGTACTTGTCATCCTTCCCGAACTGGGCGATCGCGGTCTGTTCGTCGGGGTTGCTCATGAAGTTGACGTAGCGTTTGAGGATTTCCGGATTGTAGGCCAGCGTGTTCTTTATAAGCGCCCGATACTTGGCGTTCTCCTCCTTCATCAGCATGTGCATGAAGGCGCTATTATAAACCCTGTGCATCCCCAGCGTCCGGACAAAATACCCTTCGAGCAGCCAGAAGGCCTCTGCGAGCAGGAGCGTATCAGGCATCTCCGCATTGATCCTGTCCACGACCTCTCTCCAGAATTCGCGGGGAAAAAGCCGATCGAATTCTTCTTTCGTCATGGCATGGTCCGCGCGCGAGGGTATATCTCCTCCGCTCCCCGGCTGAGGATACCACAGGCGCTGAAAATGCTGTTTGGTAAGCGTCATCGCGGCGTCAAATCGTATAATTGAAAACTTCCGGGCCACGTGCAAGATGGTCTGAATGACCGCCTCGCGCACTTCTTCTTTGAGGAAATCGAGCTGGGCCGTATCGTTCCACGGCATGCTGGTGCCGTCGTTGCCGTGATAGATATAACGCACATTTCCCGTCTGCGTCTCCGTGCGCTGGAAGACAACGGCGGCGTCGCGCCTCGTCCAATACCCATCCTCGATGCGGACCTCCACCCCCGGATTTTCCGAAAGGTTGGCCCCTGTGAACCGGTAGTTTGGAAACGGGCTGTAGTCCGACTGGATGAAATAGTCGGGACGCTCGACGACCCACCGTGAATAGATCCCCATGTGGTTGGGGACCATATCCCCCGCCATTCGAATGCCGCGATCCCAGGCACGCTGGCGAAGATTGAGGAACGCCGGATCACCCCCAAGGTCGGAGGAAATCTCATAGTCGTAGATCGAATAGGCCGATGCGACTGCCTCGGGATTCCCGGTCATCTGCTTGATCTTTTGGGACGCGGAGCTGCGTTCCCAGATTCCGATCAACCAGAGTCCGGTGATATTCCACCGGGCAAGCCGGTCAAGCTCCTCGTCCGGAATCTGATCGAGCTTTGTGATTCCCCGACGATATTTTTTCGAAAGTTGATCGAGCCAGACGTACGTATTTTTTGCGAGCACGACTACTCTCGGCATCCAGTCGAGATCTGCGGTGAACCTCTCCGAGTCGGCGCCCTGGCCCCATGGAGGATATTCCGGCACGACCGTGCGGGCAGGCACGGTCCCCGGCGGAAACACCAACCGTGCCTCCTCTTTCAACAGGTCCCCCGCTCCCAGAATTCGTTTGAGGAACTTATCCGACAGCAGCATTCCCCAGCGCTTTCTGATAAATTCAAGCTGGCCCTCGAGGCTGTGGGGGCTCGCCAGCATCGGAGCCCGCAGCAGGTCGAAGATGTGCTGGTTGTCGGGACCGAATCTCTTTTCTGTCCGGAAAAACTCCTCCAAATCGGCGGTCAGTTTGCGATAACTTGTTTCCTTTGAAAGTTCCGCATCGTCGAATAGTTCCTTGAACGGCTCGAACGCGGGATTCAAGTTCGAAATAAATAGCAGGATCAATTCCTCAAGCGTGATTTCAGTGTTCGGCTTGCCGGCGGCTATTTGCCGGAGATAGGTTTCCGGTTCCATCGCACCTTTGTAAACGTCGCGGGGCGGAAAAAGAGAGACGAATGTCCGGAGGGTCTTCTCGACGCTTGACTTCCCGTCGCGCTGCTCGAGGAATTTGATCGCCCGCGAAAACACACCGGGGTTCGCCGTCTCTTCGTACAGGGTGAGAACATAGTGGAGGATTTCGTCGATGAGCCCCATGGCATTGAGGTGACCGGCCTTCACGGCGCGTTCAGGAAATTTATGTGCTTCCCGCCGAGCATTGATTTTTTGAGCGAAGACCCGCACAGCGTGAAAATCCGGAAAGATCACCTTCCCGCTTATTGAGAACAGCTCTTCATCGAAACTGTAAGTCTCCCTCGCCGATGCGAGAATATGAAACTCAAACACCGGTCTTCTGCGCGCCGGCGACATGGGAAAGGGCGGAAACTTTGTCAATGAAATCTGAATGGCCGGGCGGCTCGGCATGATGGTCACAGAGCGTGGACTGACCGGTGGACGCGCGATGCCACGGCATCGGCGGTCAGCTCTTCAATCCGGTGCACAACGGCATCGGGGGCGCCGTTGAAATACCTCGACTGGAGCCTCATATCGCAGACCTCGTTGACATAATCGACTACGACAAGCTTGGAGCTCTCCGTAAGCGCAATTTCAGACGAGAAAAAGTCCAGTCCCGAGATGCCCTCGATCGTTCGCACGACATCGCGCAGTTCCTCCAGGCCGAAACGCCTTTCGTCTTCCGCGGAAAGTTCGCTGTACCGGTGGGTGAGATCATCCCACCAGCAGGGGATGATTTCGCCGAACGCGCTGTAAACGCGGAACCATCCGCGCCTGCCGTCAAGATTTTTCGGAACAATGAACTGCTGCAGGAGATATTTATCGTTTTTGTGAAGCTGGCGGCTTTCCATCACGTCGCGGGGAGTCTCGGCCTTTAATACAACGCCTGTGCCGCCCCCGGTCGTATTGGCGGGCTTGATCACAAACGGATTTCCGATCTGCTCCAACTGCACGGCGTCCAGGCGAATCTCCCTCTGAGCATTATAGGGGGCGAGGATGATCGTGTACGGAACGTTCAGGCCGTGTGTGATGAACTCCAGGTGCATGGTGGCCTTATCGATCGCATGCTGAACGCGGAAGTTAGGATTGATAAGATAGTTCGCCGACTCCTGCATCAACCGCACGAGAGGGAGAAAAGCGGAGTCTGCATCGGACGCGCGGTCATAAAATGCCTGGAACAAAACCTTCCCCGTCCCGAGCTTCTCCAGCGTTTCGCCTAAGTTGCGGGGGTCGATCCGGTAGGTCGTGAGATCGCGCTTTGCGCACTCGCGCTCGATTCCCGCGACGAAATCCTCGTCGAACTCCCAGTTCCACGCAATGGCAAGCGACCAGGTTTTCATAGATGGGCGATCATGTAGCCATATCCCGCCGGAATGCCAATACTATCCCCGCACCATCGCCCCCTGCGAGGCCCTCGCCCCGGCAGGCGCTCCCCTGATCGGTTGAAACTCCCTCTGCGTTATTTTACCGCCCGCCAGAGAGGCGTACCGGTACACGTTCCGCAGATGGGTGAGGAAGGCGTTTTCGAACGGCGCAACCACCGATGGCGTATTGGCATTCGAGCCATACCACCAGAACCAGTCGGAGCCTTCCGCCGCGTACATCTCCTCCCATGCTTTCCATCGATACCAGGGCTTCGTCTTTGGAGCGGGCGCGCCGGCCCGCCGATCGGGAGCGGCAAGCCCGGATTTCGCAAGATCGTTGCGCGCCGCGAGGAGATACTCCCACGCCCGGTTCTTCTCCTCGCTCCCGATCCACGTGCTGAAATTCGCGTTGATCCAGGATCCGGGATACAGCCATTCC
>DASQAZ010000131.1:0-2391 GCA_035635475.1 Bacteroidota bacterium
TGTGCGGATCAGCAGGTCGGGATCGGAGACATTGGCGGTCGAAAGGTGCCGGGAGATCAGCGGTTCGTCGATCTCCTCGGGGGTGATTTTCCCCTCGAGTACTTCTGCGGCAATGCCGCGAACGGCGCCCGTGAGGTCCCACCGGCCGCTGTAACTCAGCGCGAGGAAAAGGTTCAACCCGGTGTTCGTTTTCGTCTTTTCGATCGCGTCGAGCAACTCATCCTGCACTTCGCGTGGGAGGGAGGAAATCTCGCCGATGGCCTGGACGCGCACATTGTTCTGATGAAGCCTGTCGGTCTCGTCGCGCAGAGCCCGCATCAAAAGGCGCATCAGCATCGAGACTTCCTCGTGCGGACGCTTCCAATTTTCCGTCGAGAACGCGTACAATGTAAGGTATTTTACCCCTATCTGTCCGCACGCTTCCACGGTGTCCCGAACCGATTCGACGCCTTCCTTGTGGCCGGCGATACGGGGGAGACCGCGGCTCTTTGCCCAGCGGCCGTTCCCATCCATGATGATGGCGATGTGGACGGGGATATTGCCGCTCTCTTTCAGATCATCCTGAAGTTTCTTGTCGGAACCTCCCGCAACCCTCGGAACGCGAGCGCGCGGATGCAACGAATTCTTTGAATGCAAGAGAAATGGGGTAAATTGACTGTAAAATTTACGTCATTTTGCATCGAAAGTCAAGGAATCGGCGGGACGGACTTTTGGTTTTCCAAGCGAAAAAAGATATATTAACGATAGAATCGCCCGACGATTCGCGATCGTTCGAGGCCGGCCACCGCTCACTATCGATACTTTTCAGGGATTGAACATGGGTATTCCGAATCTCCAGGGGATGATGAAACAGGTGCAGAAGATGCAGGAGAAGATGGCCGAGGTGCAGGCCGAGCTGGAGCGGAAGAGCGTCACCGCCGAAGCAGGCGGGGGGATGGTAAAGGTCACCGCGAACGGCAAACAGCAGCTTCTGAAGGTCCAGATCGAGAAAGAAGTGATCAACCCCGACGACGCCGAGATGCTCGAGGATCTCATCGTCGCCGCGGTCAATAAAGCCCTCGAGGAATCGCAGAAAATGGCACAGCAGGAGATGGCGAAGGCGACCTCCGGACTGGTCCCCAACATTCCGGGGTTGAACCTGCCCGGAATTTGAATCACCCGCCGGTCTTCCGCCGCCGTTCAGTTCCGCTCCGTCCTGCCATCCCGCACGGCGGGACCATGCCACCGGCCGATAGAATTTCACTCTCGTTTCAGACTCCATGCCCCAGACCCCCGATTCTTTGAGACAACTGACCGACGAACTGGCGAAGCTGCCCGGCATCGGCCACAAATCCGCGCAGAGACTCGCCCTCTACTTCCTCAAGCTTCCCAAGGAAGAAGTCCTCGATCTGGCGCGGGCGCTGGCCGGCGTCAAGGAAAAGATGAAGTACTGCACGTCGTGCTGGAACTTTACCGAGGAGAATCCCTGCCCGATCTGCTCCAGCCCGAAGCGGAACCGGAGCGTCATCTGCGTCGTCGAGGAGCCGAACGACGTGATCGCGATCGAACGAACCAACGAATACCGCGGGCTCTACCACGTGCTCGGGGGATCGCTCTCCCCGCTTGACGGGATCGGTCCGGGCGATTTGAAGATCAAAGAGCTGATCGATCGCATCACCCCGGGAGTCGAGGAAATCATCATCGCGGCGAACCCGAACGTCGAGGGCGAGGCGACGACCATCTATCTGACGCGCGTGATCAAGCCCCTCGGCGTCAAGATCACGCGGCTTGCCCGGGGGATTCCGATCGGGGGAGATCTGGAGATGACCGATGAAGCCACGCTCATCAGGGCTCTCGAGGGGAGAGTCTTGGTGTGAGGCGCCCGGCGGAAGCTGCGCTCGTCGCGTTGTTCCTCCTGGCGGCGTGCGACCTGTTTCAGACACGGGATCCGCAGCCGCCCTCGCGGACCACCTCGACCTTCACTCCGCCCACCAGTTACGGTATCGTCCTGCGCAACCTCCAATTCGCCGTCGCCGAAGATAACGTCGATAACTATCTGCACTGCCTCGCCGACTCGGCGTACCGCCGGTACGAATTCGTCCCCGCCCAGGAAACCCGCGCGCGGTTCCCGGCCATCTTCAACCAGTGGAGCCTCGAATCGGAGCGGAGATACTTTCAGAATCTCGGAGCGCCCGTGAACGGCGCCCCGTCGCTCACGTTTCCGGATTCGCCGCCCATTTACACGAGCACGGATTCCGTCGTCTATAATCTCAACTACACGCTCTTCTATCCGCACCGGAGAGCCGGCATCCCCCAGGTCGTCCAGGGGAACATGCAGCTCTATATCGGCGTCGATCCGAGGAGGCTGTGGTCGATCTACCGGTGGCAGGATTCGCGCACGACCACCGACTC
>DASQAZ010000132.1:0-27853 GCA_035635475.1 Bacteroidota bacterium
AACATCACGATTCATGCCGGCGAGGCATTCGGCAAGGAATCGATCTGGCAGGCAATCCAGTGGTGCGGGGCCCACCGGATCGGGCACGCTACGCGCCTGATTGAGGATGTCAAGGTCTCGGACGATGATCCGACCGAAGTGGTGAGCATGGGATATCTGGCCCAATATGTTCTCGACAAGAGAATACCGCTTGAGATCTGCCTGACGAGCAATGTCGATACCGGCGCCGTGAAGAGCATCGAGGAGCATCCATTCGGGATCTTTCACCGCTATAAGTTTCGCGTTACGCTGAACACCGATGACCGCCTCATGAGCAACACGACCCTCAGCCGGGAGTACATGCTCGCCCATGAGGCATTCGCGCTGACGCTGCACGATGTTGAAAAACTGACGCTTAATGCAATGAAGAGCGCGTTCATACCGTACAAGAAAAGGCTCGAACTGATCTACAACGTGATCAAGCCGGGTTATGAGCGGATTAAGAAAAAGCCGGGTAAGAAGAACGACTAACGGTCCGATGTCCAGAGCTAACAGGCGGTTGTCGAAGACCGCGGAGAGCAGAAACCGGTGCCCGAGGATTCGCCGGCAATCCGCCAATTGGAGCTTCACTGCGCTCGCGTGCGGAATATTCATGCTGCTTCTCTGGGGTTGTCCGTTTACGCCTCCCGAGATGTTCGCCTATCGCGCGGTCAACGACGACTGCAACTGCCAGGAGTTCAAGGTCTTCGACCGGGCCGAGAAGATCGGGTACCTTTTCAGGGCGCATTATGTGATGGATAATGGCATCGTCACCCACATCGGGATCGAATTTACCAACAACAGCCGCGATACGCTCTTCCTCGAGCGCGGTGCGATCAAGGTCGCCTCCAACAACTTCAATTATCAATACAACAATAAATTCCTGCCGCTTCCCGCACTCATCGTTCCGCCCAATCAGCGCGACAGCGTCCGTCTTGTCGGGAGGGAGATCGAGGGAAAGGATGATTGGAACAAGATTGCGGGCGAGCAATTAAAGGTCACGATTCAGGGACTGCGCGCCGGCTCGCACGATCTTAGACCGCAGACCGTCATCTTTGTGCCGGAGAACCCGAAGCTGGGAAGGGGCTGACCCTCGCGCGAAGCGGGACCGCCCTCCATCTGTTCTATCCGAGACAAGGGGGGAGATGACGAATAGCAAAGAATTTCTCTCGCTCACCCACGGCTTCCACACTATTTCAGAAGTATCATCTTGCGCACCCGATCAATCATTGCGCCGGGATGATCGATCTCTGTTGCAACAAGGCGGTAGAAGTAGACACCGCTCCCGATCGGGAGATCCGCCTGGTTGCGGGAATTCCACGTAATTACATAATAGCCCGCCTCTTGCTCACCGTCCACCAGTTTGGCAATTTCCTGTCCGGTCAGGCTAAATATTCTCAGTGTCACATGCGCTTGAACCGGGACCGAATAATGAATTTCGGTTGTAGGGTTAAACGGATTTGGATAGTTCTGGTCAAGTTCGAACGAAGACGGGACCTTGCCTCCTTCCCTCGACACACGCAGGATTAACCCGGCGACCGGCCGTTGAATCCGAATCTCACCATGGGTGAAGAGGATTTTCCTGACATCCGACATTCCATTCTGGTATATCAGCGTATAGGCGCAATTCCGCCCAGGTTTCAGGTTCCAACTCACGGTGATCGGGAATTGAACTGAGTAGATCTCAATGGGGTAGGAGACCTCATCTTTTAAAGTCGATGGGTGAACCTCCACCATGCGCTGTGACGCAAACCGCACATTCAGCGATCCAACGGGCGGTGGAGGGGGCATTTCGAATTGGGTCACCGGGCCTGCGAGTCTGGCAACGTCTCCGAAGTAGAGGGTCTGTTGGCATCGGGACTCATCTCGAATCATGAGTGAATTCAGATTCGCAAGGTGATCCGCTGCTGACTGAATCTTTGGTACCGAGGAAGAAGCCGAAATTGTCAGCGTCCCGGAGGCAGAGGATTTCACCCAATATGCACGTCCCGGATCGATCGTCGGGGAAGCGAAATAGCCGGTCAAACCATAACCGAAGTAGGGCGAAGTTGCCGACGCTCCTCCCCCGGCTACTACTGCATTAGTCGGGACCGAGGCCGTTGTGGATCCAATCATGTTCCACCCTCTCTGAACCGGGACTACGACGCTGGTGTTAGTGCTGCTCGGAATACCGATAATCCCTCCGACGGGGAGCCTTATCCAGTAACCAGGGCCCCGAGAGAGGGGATCGGCGGGCACATAAGATCCCTCATAGGCAAAAGCCCTTGATATTCCACTTGGGAAAAGGAATGATCTGTCATAGCGCGGTGAATTTCCCGGGACCGAGACCATGTTCCATCCGTCTATGTATGCGACCGGGGTCGTGACAACGAACTGTATGGCTTTGCCGTTTCTCGGACGCAGCTCGGGGGGATTGTTCTGCTGATTCAGGAGCAACCATCTTGCCACGGTATCAGACTGGATCCCGATGAGCGAGGTCGTGTCGAGGCCAAGCGGACCATGAATATTCCTGTATTGAAACGTGATCGACCTGTCGGCATTGTCGAGAATAACTTCAAACGAGTAGAGCGTATCCGGGATGAGATTAGAAACAACTCCAACCGAATCCCACTCCACGATGAATCGCGAACCGGATTTCTTATACCAGATCGCTCCGTGTGCATAGGGGATGTACGCATACGCCGGGGACAAGCAGAAGCTGTTGTATAGCGGTGCGATGAAATTTCTTGGCATGTCCGTGATGGGCGGGATCACCGCCGAGCCGGGAATGATCCATTTGCTGTGGAAACTTCCCGTTCCTCCATCGATCAGCTGTGTGTCTGACGCCTGCCTTGTGATTGATAAAGCGCCATTCACGCCGATCCACGCGTAGCGGGCCGTGTCCCCAAAGAGCCAGAAGGGATTCTGCATGTCGACGGGCCCGGCAGTACCGTCATCGGTGGGAGCCGTAGGGCACCGGAGACAGAAGAATGCTGAACTGCTGATCATTGTTCCGCCGTTTCCACTCAGTTCCTCCCAGTTGAAGGGAGCCGAGGTATCCGCCGCATAGTAAGCCGTGCGGATGTTAACGACTCTGTAGAAGATATTTGGCGCCTCGGTGGCGTTGCCCTTGATGTCCGTAGCGGTGATATGGTACTTCACGTACGTATCCGGCCCGGATCCGGGGATAGCCGCCTCATATGCAAAACCTTGACTGTTCGTCATGGGTACGGTGGCCTCGGATCCCCCGTTGATACTATATGATAGCGTGACCGAAGCAACACCCGCGCTATCCGGTCGACCGGGATTGCAATCCCGGACTGTGGCAGTGACGAGCCGCGGACCCGTGGAGATTGTGTGGGAGAGTTTATCGAACGAGATGATCTCCGGGGGGAGATCGCCGGTGACCCTCATGACCATCCACCACATCCAGTTCGCATCAGCGCGCGCGTGCCAACCCCGGTTTCCCGCAGCTGAGTGTTCGTAGAATTTCCAATTCACGGGAGGCACCGGAATGTCCTGACTGCTCTCGCACCAGTTCGCGATATTGCTTGTGATCGTGACATGTGTTCCCTGCTGCTCAATTGTCACGAATATCGGATCATTCTTCCCAACGGCAGGTTCGACAAGAGTGTCCCCCAATACGATCGCGTTCGTCGAGTTGATAGTGAACAGATGTGAAAATCCGTCGGGACCGCTCAAAGGCCAGAGTTTCGGACCCAGGGGATCGAATGACGGGACCGTATCGGGTGCACCCGTGGGGGTCAAACTATCGGATGGTATGTTCGTCGGTATCCAGTTAGTGTCGGTAGCAGAGCCCTTAAATGGTGTAATGCCGCTCCCGTTTGGTTCATCCACCAGGTTGGTGTCCTTGTAATATCCCCACGAGTGACGTGGTGAGTTATAGGGCGGATACCCAGGCCCACGGCCGGGATAAATGTTGGATCGAAAGATTCGAATCTTTGCAATGCCTGACTCCATTTCGTTCTGGTCGTTCATCGCGACGAACAATGTCTCGATCGTTCCTGAGGCCGGAGATAGGAACCACTGCCCCCAAACGTCGTGGTGGTATCCAACGAAAGGAATATTGCAGGGGAAGTGGTTGGGATCATAGCCGAACGATAAGTTTGTTCCGCAGGGGGGTATGAGATCCGGCCCCTGTTTTAGCATTCCCAATTGCCCCGCGACCTCCCTGGAACTTTCTCCCTTCTTGAGCTGAATGACATCGCCTTCTGAGGTTATCACAACTTTGTTCTGTGCGAACCCGAAAGAACAAAGAAACAGCGAAGCCAGTATTATGATGGGCTGTCGCGGAGAGCGCATTGAATTCTGAAATCCGGTATTTGATGAGGCTGAAATCGTAAAGCACCCGGAATATAGCCGCATGCCGTGGTCCACACGGACCTCCGACTGGGCAGTTCGATACAGTTCAACATAGAAAATAAGCACTCAAGTTCAAAGATGAGAAGGGGCTGATCACAACGGGGCGGACGAATCTGCCGATGAGGCTCGGGTGTTTCGTCACCGCCGACCTCCCCCCCGGCAGGGGGGACGCGGGGGCCGGAACCAGGAAACCGTCACCTTACTTTTTGCGAAGCGAAAACAGCGCTGTCGAATATCCCAAATCGTTTGTCATAGTGATCTGAGAGGTGAACCGAGGTTTCGAAGCCCAGCGATGTAAGAAAGTCAAAAATATCGATCCCAAATGTTCTGTAAGCCAAAATTTGTCCCCTGGCTGCGTCGCCGTGATACTCAGGCTCGAGCAGATGAATATCCTTCTCACCGGAGGTATCGACTCTCACTATGGTAGGTCTATCGAAGTTAAATGGGACAGTGAAGATGTGGTACCCACGAGGTTTTAGTACACGATAGATTTCTTTGAAGCCTTTTTCGTATTGGCGCACGTGTTCAAATACTTCCTCTGTAATCACCAGATCAAACAGCGTATCGGGAAAGGTAAGATTTTGAATGTCCTGGCAGAACACCCTTTCGCGCAGCTCAGTACCCGGTGGAACGTTATCAATAAGTTCGGAACAGTAATAGTAGGGGTAGGAATCGAGTAAGAATTTTGTGAACTCGTCGGTAGAGTCAAAGTTGTAAATTTTTGTATCGGTCAGCGCTTGTGACAGGTTTCGAATAGATCCAACATTTGGAGCGAACTTATCTAAAATAACTTTAGCAACCATCCGTTTTCGGGAGGAGCATCCGCAGAATAGGCACCACATCATGTCGCGGGCATTTTTTATATTCCTGCAGAAGAAGAAAGTAACTCGTCCACACACTGTACACCGGCCGACCGTGTGGTATCTCCAATTCTTAAACAGGAGCGAAAAAGTGTCGCTTTTCATTTCGGGAAAGATAGCAAAATATCCTGCGACAAGTAACTATCAGTCTAAAGCAAACCAAGTCCCTTACATCAGATTGAGCGAGTACCTTCCGGCCCCGATCGTTGTTATTCTGACGTGAAATTGCTATATTTTTTTAGCGAGGAACCTTGGAAAACGAGATGGGTAGGAAATGTTGGATAGCAGTGATGCTGCTGTCGGCGTCGCTGCTGGCTGGAGGTTGCAGTTCTTCGCAGAACATTCCGCTTCCGGGCAATTCTCTCGATGCACTTCCCCTGACGGCCCGCCCCGAAGATGAACTGGCGCTCGCCCACTTCATCGAAGGCGCGCTGCTCGACCAGACCGGAAAGTATGCCGAGGCGATTCTTCAATACCAGGAGGCTCTGCAGAACAAACAGGACCCGGCAATCTACCACGCGATTGCAAAGGACTACGCAATTCTCAACAACCACCAGCGAGCCATTCTCATGGGCCGGGAGGCAGTCAGGCTGGCGCCGCAAAACCGAACCTATCACGAAACGCTCGCCGAAATATACATGAGCTCGCTGGAACTCGACGCGGCAATCAAGGAGGATGAAGCGGTCATCGGGATCGACTCGCTGTACCTCGAAGCGTGGCTCAACCTTGCAAGGCTTCTCCAACTCCAGAAACCCGCGAAGGCCCTCCAGATCTACAAGCAGATTCTCGATCGATTCGGTCCTGAGGCGGACGCCTATTTCCAGATGGCGCAAATCTATGGAAATGGAGGGGATTACAAGAAGGCCGCCGAGGCTCTCAAAGGCATGCTGGAAATCGATCCGGGCAACTTCGAGATCAAGAAGGCGCTTGGAGATGCCTACCTTCGGGCGGACAGCACCGGAGCCGCTCTTCGAATCTTTAACGAGCTTGTGGAGGTCAATCCCGAAAACCTTGAGCTCCGGGCCGCGATCGCGCACGCCTACCTGACGAAACAGAACTATGATGCCGCGGCGGAACAGTTCGAAAGCGTTCTGCGGAGGGATTCCCTCTCTCTCGACGATCAACTTCGCTTCGGCCAGGTTTTCCTGTCGTTCATCCAGAAAGACTCGCTTGTCGCCCCGTACGCCGTGAAGCTATTTGAAAGAATAAAAAGAAGATATCCCAAAGACTGGCGCCCGTACTGGTTCCTCGGCTCAATCGACGACATTATAAAGAATGATTCCGGAGCGGTCCTGAACTTTCAAAAAGTGAAGGAGCTCGCGAGCTGGAACCCGGATGGCTGGGTTGGGATCGCAACCGTTTACTACGAAAGGGGCCGCTACGACGACGCCATCCAGGTCCTGTCCGAGGCAAAGAAGGTCTTTCCCGAGGAGTTTCGGATCCAGTATCTGCTCGGGGCTTCGTACCGGGGAATTCACCGGTTGACCGACGCCGCATCGTCGCTGGAGAAAGCAGTGCAGCTCAACGAAAAGAGCGTCGAGGCTCTGAGCGTCCTCGCGCTGGTGTACGACGAAATGAAGAAGCCGGAGGAATCGGACACCATCTATGAGCATGCGCTCCGGATGGACGCGCATAATAATCTGCTTCTGAATAACTACGCGTACAGCCTTGCCGAGCGCGGGCTGCAGCTGCCGAGGGCGCTGCAGATGGCGAAAGAAGCGGTTGCCGATCAGCCGACGAATCAATCCTACCTCGATACCTATGGTTGGGTCTACTTCCGCATGGAGCGATACGACGAGGCCGAGCGATATGTCCGGAAGGCAATCGAGCTCGGCAGCAAGAGCGCCGTCATCCACGAACACCTCGGGGATATCTATTATAAAATGTCCCGGAAGGACAAGGCGATGGAGCTCTGGCAGAAGGCGCTCGATCTGGACGCATCCAATACGGCTCTGAAGCAGAAGATCCAACGGGGAAGTCTGTGAGGGGCCGGAGCTACGGGCTCCCACTTATCGTCCTTCTGATGTACCTGAACGGTTGCGCACCGTCTCTTAAGACAGCCCGGGAAAAACCCATGGCCATCGGGGAAATCCTTCGCCGGGTCCACGAACGGAACGAGACGGTCCGAACGCTGAAGGGTGAGGGCACGATTACGGTCGAAGCGCCCGAGGGATCGAACACTGGATTCTTCAGCGCTTCGTTAAAAAAGCCCGACTCGCTCCTCGTAGAATTCAAGGGGCCGTTCGGCATTCACGTCGGGACGCTGCTTCTCTCGCGGGAACGCTTCGTGTTTTTCAACAGGATGCAAAATAGAGCATTCATCGGGAGGCCCGACGGGAGAACCCTCCAGTCGATGTTTAGATTAAAAATGGATTTCGACCAGATCCTCAATGCATTCACGGGTGAATTCCCCGAAGCATCGCCGGGAGATACACTTTCAGGGTTCACAATCGATGATAACGCGTACGTGCTTCAATACAAGAATGCCGCAACCGGCAGCACGGCCGAATATCGGATCGACGGCGACGCCTTCGTCGTGCGCAGCTATACCGTTGCAGACACCCCCGGTGAGCCGAATGTAACTGCGACGACGGACCGTGTCGATGATTCGCCGCCGGTTGCCATGCCGCATTTTCTTCGCGTAATATTTCCCCGGGAGCGCAGAAGCATCACCATCGCCTACGACGATATCGAGATCAATAAACCCGTCGATTGTACGTTCGTTCTTCCCGCGCGGGCGCAAATCATACAGCGCTGATGAACGCCCGAGCCATATGCATCGGCCTGCTCCTCCTCGGATTGTTTCGCCCGGAGACTCTCGCGCAGCGCGACGACCTTAAGAAGAAGCGGTCCGACCTGGAGAAGCTCAGGAGGGACATCGATACGTATGAGCAAAAGATCAAACAGAAAGAGCGGAAAGAACACTCGACACTTGGGCTTCTCGACAGCTACGATCATCAAGCGTCGCTCGTGCGAAAGCTTATCAATAAACTCCACGACGAGGAGACGGCCCTCCAACACGATATCAACCGCACACGAGGCCTCATCGGCGGCCTCAACGATCGGGTTTCATTCCTCAAAGGCCAGTATGCGCAGTACGTGGCAGCGGCGTACAAGTCCGGCCGGACGTACGATCTGGAGCTTCTGCTGACGGCCGGGTCGCTCAATGAGATGCTTATACGGTCGGAATACCTGAAACGGTTTTCCGAGCAGCGCCGGACCGATATCGGCGAGATTTCCGGCCAGCGCGTGGACCTCGAATCCCAGCGTGCGCGATTGCAGGAGCAACTCATCAGCCAGCGTGAGTTGATCGCCGAGAAGGGGAGAGAGGAGAAAAAGCTCGCACAACGCGTGCAAAAGAGAAAGCTGCTTCTTGCAGATATCAGAAAAGACAAACGGAGCTACAAGCGGGAGATCGATCGCAAAACCGAAGACGCAAAAAAGCTGGAGCAATTGATCGCCGGATTGATCGAGCGGGATCGCGCTAAAATTCGAAAGCCGAAAGCCCCGGGCGCAAAGCCCCACGAAACGGCGGCGCCCCCCGTCGCTCCGGGGCAAGACCGCGTCACGCGGCAGGAGCCTGCTGCGGGGCAGGGCCTGCGACGCGGGAGTGTGCCCTGGCCTGTCTCCCAGGGGAAAATTGTTTCGCGCTTCGGTGTCCAGCAGAATCCGGCGCTTCACACCGTGACGCAGAATAACGGGATCGACATCGATGTCCCCTCCGGCACGTATGTGGACGCGGTTGCCGACGGTGAAGTATCCACCATCTGGTGGCTCCCATCGTTCGGCAATCTAGTGATCATGAATCATCAGAACGGATATAGGACCGTTTACGCGCACCTCTCGGAGATAGCCGTTAACGAGGGAGACCGGATCAAGCAGGGAGAGCAGATCGGCAAAAGCGGCGAAGCGCTCGCGGGACCGATGCTGCACTTCGAAATCTGGAAGGAGCGTGAGAAACAGGATCCTCTGCAATGGCTGGCACCCCGGGGTGCGGCAAAGCGCTGAGGCGTTCCGATGGAACAGGCAAAGTCAAAGCCATTGTATCTCGGTCTCGGACTAATATGTTTTGCGCTTCTTCTCACACTCATCTTTTCCGGGACATTTGACGCGATCGAACAAGGGGTCACGTCGGCGGAATATCGCCTCCGGGGTGAATCGACGATCGATTCATCGATCGTCGTCTTATACTTATCCGGAGACGACATCGCCTCTCTCGGCGGCATACCCGTCAAGAGGAGCTACTATGCCCTCATATTCGACGTACTTCGAAACCTGGGGGCAAGGGCGGTCGGAATCGACATTGCATTCACGGAGCCGGATATGGAGCATCCGGAGTATGATGACATCCTCTCGACGGTCGTCGGGAAATCCGGGAATGTAGTTCTCAGCTGCTATTTTCGTTCGCTGAAAGAGGGTGGAACGACGGCGGGCCCGGTGCCGCTCCTTTTCACGTACCCCGTGTTTCCGGGTGCGCCCTTTCCGGTGGCGAGCAGGCCCGATCTTCCGTTCAGCCAACTCCTCAACAGCGCCGCGAGCCTGGGGCATACCACGGTGCCGGACCCCGCAGAAATCCCCCTGTTTATAAAAGCGCAGGGAACGCTCGTCCCCGCCTTCTCATTTGAAGTCTTGAGGGTTGCTCTCGGCGTCCCGAGATCCGATGTGAAACTGTCGGGGGAGACCTCCCGGATTCAATGGGCGGGGTCTGACATCGAGTTTCCGGTATCGTCGAACGGCACGGTCCGGCCTAATTTTGCCGGCGGAAATAATTCGCTTCACCTGATCTCCACCGTGGATTTTCTCAAGGCGTACGACGCACTCCAGTCCGGGGGCCGGCCTTCCATGCCGATCGAACGGCTCAGAGGGAAAATTGTGCTGCTCGGCATCATTTCGGAGGGGAGGAGCTCTTTTGTGGCGACTCCATTCTCGCCGCAATTTCCCTCGATCGGAATCCATGCGACGATTCTTCATAATGCCCTGCACGGTAATTTCCTCCGGCAACTCCCGACATTCGCGGGATACGCGCTCTCGTTCGGGGTAGCGCTCGTGTGCGCGCTTTTCATGCAATGGAAACGCCTCATCCCGGGCTTGCTCGGAAGCTTCTCCCTCCTCGCGATGCTGGCTATTGCCTCGATGATCCTTTTCACGCAGTACTCTCTCATCATACCCGTCGCGCGGCCGGTTTTCGCCTCACTGCTCGTCACCGTGGGGCTCCTGATCTATCATTTCCGGCTCGCCCAAGGACAGGTTTCCTCTCTCAGGAAGGAGAAGGAACAGATTCACACGCTTCTCGGTGAAAAGGAAGCCCGGCTCAGAATGCTCGAGCAGGATCTTACTTCAATTCAAAAGGGACAGCATGAAGAACGGGGAGCGGCCCTGCTTGAGGAAATTCGCGCGTACAAAACCGAAATCGGCCGGTTGCGCGCGCGGGCGGATGACCTGCAGCCGCATTCGGCACCCGATGAACAGAAGGCCGGCCGCGAGGAGTTTAACGGCATCCTGTACGATTCGAGGGGACCGATGCGGGAGATCGTGTCATTCGTCCGGAAGGTTTCGGATAACGATGCGACCGTACTTGTCCTCGGAGAAAGCGGAACGGGGAAGGAAATGGTTGCGCGCGCAATCCACCAGCACTCCGGGCGAAGGGCCAAACCGTTTGTGGCCGTGAATTGCGGCGCTCTGACAGAAACGCTGCTCGAGAGCGAACTCTTTGGCCACGAGCGGGGCGCCTTCACAGGCGCGGTCCGGGAAAAGGCCGGCAGGTTCGAACTTGCGGATCAAGGCACGATTTTCCTCGATGAAATTGCCGAGACGAGCGAGGCTTTTCAGGTGAAACTGCTGAGGGTGCTGCAAGACGGGACCTTCGAGAGAGTCGGGGGAAGCAGGACCATGAAAGTCGCGGTTCGGGTGATTGCGGCGACAAACCGGGATCTTCGGTCCGCGGTTCAACAGAAACGGTTCAGGGAGGATCTGTACTACCGCTTGAACGTGCTCACCATTCAACTGCCGCCGCTGCGGGACCGAAGAACCGACATTCCCCTGCTTATAGAATACTTCATCGAGCAGGAGTCCCCCGGAGCGAAAACGAGCTCGATCGTCATGGAAATTCTGCAGCGGTATCAATGGAAGGGCAATGTAAGGGAGCTGCAGAGTGTTTTGAAGCGCGCCGCCCTGCTAGCCCGGGCGGACGGGCGAGACATGGTTCGCATGAAGGATCTTCCCGCGGAGATCCTGGCGGAATCGGCCGATTTGATCGATATCGAGGAGCAGATCGTTGAATCGCTTCGAAGCAAGAAATTCTCGAGGAACGCGATCTCCGAGACGGCCGACGAGCTGGGGGGATTCAACCGTGGAACCGTGGCCGAATATCTGCGGGGCTACTGCTTTAAAGCCTTCGTTGAGATGAAGTGGGATGTAAAGGCCACGGTAGCTCTAATTGCCGCCTCACCCGAGCAGGACACCCGGGAACGGGTCCACAAAAAACTTATCGAGTATCTGGGCAATGCCGTCGAGGTGGTCAACGCCGTGCTTCCGGCCGAACAGATTGCCGTGAACGCGAAGCCGAAGTACAAAAATCTCCCACAGAGGTACCACGCATATCTCGATGATGTGATCGGCTCTTTTTACCGGGGGGAATGGAACCTCGGCCTTGAAAACTCCGGGACAATCCCATCCTCTGACCGCCGGATCGGGGACGATCCCGCGTAACTTACCCTAATTCCCGCACTTCTTCCCGTCATTATTCTTCATCCGGCACGAATAATTGTTGAACCCGCGCCATGAAGAGCAATTTCTCTACCGCGAAACCCCTGGCACGATAATTGAGGTTATCCGGCCGGGTCGCTTTAGATCCCTCGCGGGGCACAGTAGGGAAGTGCAACGCACCCGGGGTCCGGAATCCTCCACAAAATCACCAAATGGGCGGCCCAAAGCGAGTTTAAGAGTCTATGTGTCCCGCTGCTCTTTCGTTTCTCCAAAATCACGTGCGGGCGTGTGGGAAGGAGCGGCGGGACTTAAATTATGAACGCGCACGCATCACAGGCATGAACCCTATATATAGAGAGGAGAGCGGAGTATGATCAGATTGCAGATGGCGGTCGCGGTATTATTCGCGGCGCTTGTTTTGGGCGGCTGTTCGAAAGATCCAGGGGGTGTCCAACCCATACCGTCTGATAAGGAAGCATTGCAAAGTGCGGTTACGAGCATCGATTCGGTGGCCGACTTCTCGGCTTCGGACGAACTGACAATCGATGACAACGGGATGCGGAGCGCCGAGTACGACGGCCTGGCGAAAATCGATGCCAGCGATCTCGCGAGTGTGTCCGCAGTCTTCGCGGATTCAGTCTATCCGGTCAGGTGGGGACGGCATATATTCTGGCATCAGGTAACGAGAAAGTACGACATCGTCATTTCGCCCGGCGATTCGAATGCGCTTGTGACGATAACGAAGATTCTTCCCGGCGAATTCTGGGTGGGGATAGGATTCAAAACAGCCGACACGGTCGTGATCGACACGATCATCAAGAAGCCGTTTACGGAAGTCGTAAAACGCAAGGTGCGCTTCATTCGAATCGCGCGCACCGGCAACCCGTTCAGAAATTGGGTGCCCGTTGCGATCAGCATGGTCCTCGGGAAGACGCGACCGGATAGTCTGAACCACTTCTCGATCGCTTCGCTCGAGATCGAGCGCATCGGAATCTCCGATACGACATTCACCGATCCTCTCCAGACATGGTTCCGGCTCGGACTTTTCCGCGGTTCCATACCGCGCTTCAGGGTCGGAGACTCCATACGGGTGAGGGTTACGGTCACGAGTTCCGACGATTCGGCGGAGATCTCTCACCTGCGGTTCGGCATTGCGGGTGATGGCGGAGAGCGCCGCCGGACCGTGATGCATCTCATCTCCACGTCGGGCGGAGGGGGAAGCTTCACCAGGGTCTACGAGCGGATCTTCGTCGCAAGGCTTCCGAGATTCCTGCCGATCGGAGTGCTCGCAGCACGGTTCAACGCTGTCGTCGACGTCCTCTCGTATGGCTCCATCTACGTCAACGACGCACCTTTTACGAACGAGTTCTGGGGCGCACCCTATATCGTCGTACGGTAACGCCCGAAATTCTTTCACAGAGCTCCCCCGCCTGCGCCATAAAACCTTGCAGGCGGGGGAAGCTTTTCTTAGATTGGAAGCGAGGATTACTGCAAAGTATGGAGTCGATTGATTTTAATCCCATGAAGTCGATAGTCTCGGTGCGAATGAGATGCCGGTGGTATTATAGCGTCATTGTTCTCACACTCGCAGCGGCGGGCTGCCAGAAACAGGGACCGGTGGACCTCATCAACGACGACGGGCCGCCTATTATCGTGTCACCCATGCCGCCGCCACCCGAAGGGGCATTCGGTACGGAGGACATCGACACCACGAGGCTCTTCCCTCCTGTCGAAAGCAAGGTGCTCGGTCAATTGATCGTCGGAGGCTCGGTATACGATAGCCCGGCCCAGCATCACGAAGCGTCATTGGCCCGCGCGATTTTCTTCGACCGAAACACTCCGATAATCATTAACTCCGTCACTGTCGGCTACAAGACACTCGATGCGGGAAATGTCAGCATCGATGATGTCCCGCTTTACCCGCGCAACAAGACGCTCTATCTGGCGAGCATTCCGATTGACACGCTGCTCGGCCTGCAGTATTCCCTTGTGAGCAAAGACGGAGTGGGCGGCCGGGGTTTTCAGTTTCTCGGCGGCCATGCCTACCAGTGGAAAGTGTCCGGATTCGGGACGTTTTCGACGAATGTTGGCTCACCCCCGGTGCTGCACATTGATTTCCCGGGACCGAACGACAGCGTGTCACTAGCGCATAATCTCCGAGTCCGATGGACGGGCGGGGGAAATTCAATTCGCATCCTCATCAGTCAGGTTCAGGCGGGGGTGCGTACCCGTGCCCTCGTGCGTCTGCGGCTAAACTCAAATCAGGGCGGCACCGTGATTCCGCCGGCTCTCCTCCAGATCCTTCGCAACGAACAGAGTGCGCTCTTCACATTTTCATCGGAAGACACGACAACGACGACCGCCAGCGGCTACCCGGATCGGATCAGGGTAACGACATCAACGACACACAATCTCCTATTGTCTATCAGACCGTAGCCATCGATGAATTTCTTGCCTCCTACCCGCATAGGATTGGCATTGTTCTGGATGCTCATGAGCACCGTAATGTCTAACGCGCAACATCTGAGTTCCGCACGCGCAATCGGGATGGGCGGGTACACCGCCTTTGCCGATGGCCTCGACGCGCTCGACTGGAACCCGGCGGGGTTGATCGGGCTTAAAGACTGGGACCTCGAAGGCGGAAATTTTCTCTCGCCGGCCGCCACAGGCCATTCCCTGACGTTCCAGCTTGCAGGGATCGGAAAAAAGTTTCTTGAAACTGCTTCCGGGGGGTTCCGCATATCTCCGGGCATCTCGCTCGACTTCGATGTTCCCTCGACGTTCACGATCGAAGACTCAAGCCGGACGGTCGTGAACAAGTTCGATAAAAAAATCAGCTACAGCGAACCGTATGCCCTCGGGGCGGCCTACCGGTTCGGCGACGAGATATCGCTCGGATTCAGCATCCACCGGTTCGAGAATCATGTCACCGACACGAGATTCGCCGTGGATTCGAACTCGGTCATTCAATCAACCCCGATCGAATACTCCGCGAGTTCATTCCTCGCCGACCTCGGGGTACTCTGGATGCCGCAGGCGAGCTATCGGGTCGGCATAGTCGCCAAGAACATCGTGCAAATCATCGATTCGCGGCTTCCGGATGAGGCGCAGCAATACTCGCTGACACTTCCAAGGTATGCCCGCGCGGGGGTGGGATACACCGGGATCGATCGCGCTGTCGTATCACTCGACGGCGATACGAAGAAGCAATTTCGCGTAGGCGGTGAGTGGGCCGGGCCATCAGGTTTGATGATTCGTGGTGGATTATACCTGGATGGCTCGGCCTCACTCTCTGCCGATGCGATAACCGTCGGGATCGGCGGATCGTACCTCCCCGTGAAGCTCGATCTGAGCTACCTGAAATTTTTTTCCGAAACCGACCGCCGCGGATCCGCGAGCGTGAGCACGTTCCAGTCGTCCGATATCGCCGGCGTGGAGTATAACCCTTTCACTGGCGACCGCCTCTCCATGACCGCACGGGTCAACCTCGGGGGAATCAAGACGACCCTCGCGCAGATTGAGCGCCTTGATATAAACGGCGAGATCTTCCCCGCTCTGCAGCCGGTGTACGCCTATCGCCCCCTCGGCAGAGCGATTATCCGGAACGCAGCCAAAAAAAAGATTGAGGTGAAACTCAGTTTTTTCGTCGATAACCTCATGGACTCTCCCACAGAGACTAAATCGTATGATATCCTGCCCGGAGATACGCTGGGAATTCCTTTCTGCGCCGTGTTCAGCGACTCGATCCGGTCGGTCCGTTCACTCTCGATCCGCAACGCCGAACTGACCGTGGCCGCGAGGGCGGATGAAGAGGATTCCGGCGAACGGCGGCAGAACCGCATCCTGATTCACGGGAGAAACGATTGGAACGGAGATATTAATCTGCTGAGGTATTTTGTCACCCCCGACGACTCCGAGGTGATCCGGTTTACGCGGACCTATCTGAACCATTATAAAGCACTGCTGGATACGGTCCCATCCGTGCTTTCAAATATGGCGAGGGCGAAGATCATCTTCAACGAATTTGCGGTGCAGCTTCTCTACGTGAACGACCCCAAGAAGAGCGAGGACTTCGTTCAATATCCCTCGGAGACGCTGCGCCTGCGCGGCGGCGACTGCGACGACTTGAGCGTTTGCTATTCCGCCCTTCTGGCAAGCATTGGACTCTCGACGGCATTCATCGATGTCGTTCCGCCGGATCGACCGGACGATGCTCACGTTTATCTGATGTTCGACACCGGCATCAGCCCGGGCGATGCCCCGCTCCTGAGCGACAATCCGAAGCGGTATGTCATCCGCGGCAACGATCGGGGCGTCGAGTCGGTCTGGGTTCCCGTCGAATCGACTGCGATCACGAAGGGATTCGAAGAGGCATGGAAAGCCGGCGCTCAGGAGTACTATAACGACGTTGAAGTGAAACTCGGATTGATCAAGGGTTGGGTCCATGTTGTGGACCTCGGAACGGTCAATTAAATGAAGTGCTGCGCATTCGAAGAGGCGCGCGGATAATGAATCGGCATTGAAAAACAGCGGCGAGAAAAGGGGGTACAAATCATGAACAGAAGGGGTTTGAATTCGACGGTCAGTTTCCTGCTCGTGTTGCTCACGGCGGGAACAGTTCTGCGGGCCGATATCAAGGTGACAGCGGTAAAAGGGAGCGTCTACGTCCGTCACAACGTTCAGGAACAATGGGTGAACGTGTCACCCGGCGATGTCCTGAAGCCCGACGACTCGATGAAATCCGGCCGGAAATCCTCGGCGACCGTCGTGATCGACGACAAGACGACGTTGACCATGCCCGAGCAGGCGATCATCGACATGGCGGATCTCCGGACCCTGACGAAAGAGGAGCTTCTGCTGAAGCTCGCGATGGAGCGCATACGGTCGGTTCCGGATAAAAGCGGCGATGATGAGCTGTCGATCCCGCGAACCACGACGATCCACGGCGCAAATATGGATCGACACGCGGCGGCCGGGGTGGTCGATCCTGAAGCGGGAACGATGCGGATGAAGGGAACCGAGTTTCTCTTCGGCAACGGTTTCTATGAGACCGGCATCCTGAAGGCCAAGGAGCTTTTTCGCCTGTATCCGAACCTTTCCGGCCGCATCGATGACCGGCTGATGGTGGCGAAAGCGCTTGAGGTGCTGAAGCTCAAAGGGGAGGCGATGGAAGAATATATTCAGCTCGGCAAGTCGCAGCTCACGGACGAGCAGCGCGCGGCGGTGATGCAAAAAATAGAATTGTTAGAAAGCGAACGCTGAACGAAAGGTAGGTCTTACCGGAAGGCAGCTCTTACCGGCCCATCATGAGGCGATCCGCAAGTGCCTTCGGCAACCCGGCTTTGCGAATCTTTTCCGCGGCTTTCTCCACGTCGTAATCTGACCGGATGTTGTTGTAGCTCCAACTGCCGGTATCGACGATCCCCAGGCTGAGACGCCAGTCATTGTCGCGGGGCTGGCCGACGCTCCCCACGTTGATAATAAACTTCTTCCCTGCCGCAAACTCCCGTGTATACCCGTCATCGCAGAATACATGGGGCACATGCGAATGGCCGATGAAGCAGGTCGCCTGTGTAAAATAATCGAAATTGAACTGGGCGTCGGCAACGGAGAGCACGTAGTGCCAGGCATCCGGTTCAAAAGGGGAGGAATGGACGAAGAGGAGGCCGTCCAGTTCAAGCGTAAAAGGCAGTTGTTGAACGTACTCGGCGTTTGCCTTTGTGAGCTCCTTGTTCGTCCACTCCGCGGCGACCCTCGCGAACGGGTTGAAGTATTCCGTTTTCGAAAGATCCAGAGCGGCCTCGTCGTGATTCCCCAGCAATACGTGCGGCGTCGCCGCGCGTACGAGCTCGATGCATTCATTGGGATTTGCTCCGTAGCCGATGATATCTCCCAGACAAACCACCTTGTCAACCTTCTGCTCCGCGACGACCTCAAGCGATTTCTCGAGAGCCTCAAGATTTGAATGGATGTCTGAAATGATAGCCAGCCGCATGGAGACGAAGAATGAGAAATGGGAAATGCCCCCCGCGCACGATTCGCGGAGCCAAGCGAGACAATCGGGTTCTACGTTTTCTGCTGCTTCTTCTTCGCGGCAGGGAAGAGGATGTTGTTGAGGATCAGCCTGTATCCCGGTGATTTCTTGTGCAGGCTCAAATCAGTTGGCGGATCCCCGACCGCATGCTGATAATCCTCGGGGTCGTGCCCTCCGTAGAAGGTAAACGTCCCGCGTCCGTAGTTGCCGTGAATGTAGCGTACCTCCTCGGTTCCTTCCTTTTCGGCGAGGATTGTAACGTTCTTCTTGATCAAACTCTTCTTAAAGTTCGTAGTCTGTCCGAGAAACCCCTTGATGATATTCGCGTGATTTTGGGTGAGCATCGTGGGAACGGGATCGTACTTGGCCGAGAATTCAAAGAGCGTGAAATAATCGGTTTCGGGGTTCAGCATCGCCACCATATCGCTCGGGGGTATGTCGATGTCGGAATACTCATATCGCAGAGGGTTCATCTCAAGCTTGAAATTATCGAACGCGAGACACTTTGAATAATCCAGCTTTTTTTGCGCGTCGGCGTCCGGCGGGTCTCCGTCGTACATGACATCGCAAATGTCGGTATTCTCCGCGGCCAGCGCAATATCGTACGTGTCGGTCGCTGAGCACATCGCAAACATGAATCCGCCCGCGGCCATATACTCTTTGATCTTGCGGGCGACGGCTTTCTTGACCTCGGAAACCTTCCGGTAACCCAGTTCCTTTGCTTTTTTCTCGTACATGACCTGCTGCTCGACGTACCACGGCGCGGTCGAATACGAGGCAAAGAACTTTCCGTACTGTCCCGTGAAGTCCTCGTGATGCAGGTGGAGCCAATCGTACTTCGGAAGCTTGTCCTGCAGGACTTCCACGTCCCACACCTTCTCGTAGGGAATTTCAGCGTATTCCATCACGAGAGTGACGGCATCGTCCCAGGGGAGGAAGTTCGGCGGAACATACACCGCAATCTTCGGCGCCTTCTCCAACCGGACCGCATCCATGTTAGTGTTCTCAGCCTGAACTTCGGCGTAAATCTGGCTGGATTGAGAGCCGGAGAGCTCTTCAAATAAAACCCCCCGGATCCTGCACTCTGCGGCGACCGCCTCGGCTCCGTCGAGCATGAACGAGCCGCCCCGGTAATTCAGGAGCCAGTCGACCTCGATATTCTTGGTCAGCGCCCAGTAGGCGATGCCGTACGCTTTCAGATCGTCGGTCTGCTTCAAGTCCATCGGGATGAGAATCTTCTGGGCATTCGTTATCACCGAAAAGGCGAGGAGGAGCGCGCACAATGCCTTGCCGATCATATGTTGTCCCCCCTCAGTTCCCGGATTCGCTTCCGCGCTTCGGCGGCGTAAATCGAATTGGGATATTGTTCCAAGAGCCTCTGGTACGCGGCAATCGCCTTCACGGAGTCCTTCATCCCCTTGATGTACACCTCTCCCATTTTCATCAGCGCGCGGTCGAGGAGTATGCTTTCGGGGAAGTCTTTTAATAACCGTTCATAAGCTGCAAGCGCCTCGGCGGACCGATCCAGCCGGCTCAGCAAGTCGCCGGTGGACACAAGAGCGTCGTCAACGATGTCTGACTTGGGATAGGTTTGAACGATCGACTGGAACGCCGCAAGTGCGTCGGGAAGCTTTTGCTGGCGCCTCAAGAGGTCGGCCTGCGCGTAATCCTTGAGGGCGGCATCGCCGGGCTGAATATTTTCCTGGATAAAAATCTGTAATGACAGCGCATCATTCGTGACGTCGGATGAAGCGTTTCGCGTGAGCGATTTCAGCTTGGTCAGGGCGTCCTGAAATTTTTTCTGAAAATAGTCGAGCTCCGCGAGGCGCAAGCCCGCCGTTTCCTGCAGCTGGTTGACGAGCACGGCGCGGCCCGCGAGCAGTTTGTACTGTGCTGCGGCTTTCTCCATATCGCCGGCCCACAGATAAACGTCGCCGAGCCGGAGAGTCGCTTCCTCCGCGACCGCGGGAATCATGCCGTATGTGCGCGTGATGTTCTCGAGCGCGGATCTCGATCCGTCGAGATCGAACAGTCTCTCCTGTTTGAGCGTCGCGATGCGGAGCAGAGAACGTGCTGCGATTTCGGTTTTCGGGAACTCCGCGATGACCCGCTCGTAAGCGGATATAGCAGCGCCGTAGAGCGGTTTCACCTGGCTTTCGGGGTGGCGCTCCGGCTGGGATTGACTGCCGGCGAATTTTGTCGTATCTCCTTGGGCGTCGATTTCCTCAAGCGTTCGAGCGTACCCGAATTTCAATTGCGACATCTGATCGAACGCGGGGTATTTTTTTTCAATATAGGTGAACGCCGCGGCAGCCGCAGCGTATGCTCTCTCATTGAGGGCGCGCATTGCGAAATTAAAAAGCTCGTGCCCCTGCGCCTTAGTTTTCTCGTCGATAATCTTGTACACCTCGAATGCCTGATCGTAATGCTTTCCCTCCATGTACACCCACGAGCGCAACTGCTGGAACGGCAGATTCTCGGGCTCGCTCTTGACAGCCTGTTCGACCACAAGCGTCGCGGCGCTCAGCCCTTCGGCGCGCCCCGTGTAGGTTGAGATCCGCGATTCCGCGTAGGCCAATTGCGGGGGATTTTGTCGAACGAGATTAAGATACTCGCGGGTCGCCTCGGGGTACTTCAGCATGACGGAATACAGGTAAGCGATATCGCTCGTGAAAAGTTTCGGGTCGCCGCATGCGGTGCGCCCCCGCTGGTAAATATTGATGGCGCGATCGAACTGCCGGCTCTGGAGCATCGTGCTGCCCACGAATCTGTATGTTACCTCATGGCTCGGATCGACCGCGATCGCTCGCTCCCAGATTTCGTTCGCCCTCGTCTCATCCGATTTCAGGACGTAGACGGCGGCAAGCTGCGACAGCATATTGATGTCCTTCGGATTCCTCGCCAGGTATCCTTCGAGCAGCGACACCGCCTTATCGTGCATTTTGAGCTGGAGGTAATCGCGCCTCAAGGCCTCGAAGACCAGAAGGTTGGAGGAATCCCGGGCGTAGGCCTCCTGAAAGAGTTTCACGGCCGTCTCCAGGTCTCCGCTCCGCTCATAGCTCTCCGCCAGGCGCTGCTTGATATCGGCAGTCCTGCCCTGGGAGAGTGTCTGAGCCGTCCACACGGGGGTAATTGCGAGGAGGATGAGGAAAAGTCTTCTCACATGCTGAATATAAGAAAAAAATGCTTGCGATTCTATTGCATTTATCAGAACAAGTTATTTAATTATTTAGTTGTGACCGGGCGTGGGGGAGCATCCGGAGCATGGACCCCAAAAACCCGGTAAACCACCATTCATCATTTTGAGAAAGGAGGTCGAAGTGATGCAATCATATTCCAATCCTGAAGTCCTAGTTTCCACCGAGTGGGTTGATTTGCATCGGGGCGATCCTAATGTTGTGATCGCGGAGGTCGACGTCGATACGTCGGCCTACAGTGAGGGGCACATCCCGGGCGCAGTGGGATGGAATTGGCAGACTCAATTGTGCGATACAGTCCGGCGCGATATCATCAATCAACCGGATCTTGAACACCTGATGAGCAACAGCGGAATCGGGAACGACTCCACCGTCGTTCTCTACGGCGATAATAACAACTGGTTTGCGGCGTGGGCATTCTGGCAGCTTAAAATGTATTCGCACAACGATGTCCGCATCATGAACGGCGGGCGCAAGCGGTGGCTCGCAGAAGGCCGGGAGGTTACCAGGGAGATGCCTACCCGAAATAAGTCCGGGTACAAAGTTCTGAAGTATGATCAGATGTTCCGCGCGTTCCGACGGCAGGTCGAAGATGAAATGAAATCGCCCCTGACGGCGCTCGTCGACGTCCGGTCCGGCGATGAATATTCGGGAACGCTGCTCGCGCCGCCGGGACTTCCCGAGACATGCCAGCGAGGCGGTCACATTCCGGGGGCAAAGAATATTCCATGGGGGCTCGCCTGCAACGAGGACGGAACGTTCAAGTCACCGAAAGAGCTTGAAGCCATCTATGCCGGGAAAGGGATTACGTCCGATAAGAGCGTCATCGCCTATTGCCGGATCGGTGAACGGTCGAGTCATACGTGGTTCGTGCTGAAGTACCTCCTCGGCTACCCCAATGTCAGAAACTACGACGGTTCATGGACCGAGTGGGGGAACATAGTCGCCGCGCCGGTCGAGAGGGGGGCGTGACCATGCTGCGTGCAGATGATTATCGCGTTGTGAAAAAGGAACTGGCGGGACTGCAGGTGAACGTGACGACGTATAAGATTGGGGATGCTTACCACTGCCATATTGATAACATCGATCCCGGAGCTACCATCGCCCGGACCGAGGCCTTGACGCGCGAGGAGGCGGAGCTCGCGGCACTGGCGCGGGCGCTGGAGCGGCTGAAGCCCAAGACACGGTAGCCGGTGATCTTTCAGCAGTTTCGTCATGAGGATGGTGGGTGTCTGTCCTATATTGTGGGCTGCACCCGCATGCAGGTCTGCGCCGTCATCGATGCCCAGCATGACATAGAGCTCTACAGGAAGTACGCTGCGGATCATGGGATGCGGATCACTCACATCTTTGAGACCCACTCGCAGGCCGATCATCTCTCGGGTGCGCAGCGGCTCGCGGCTGCGACCGGGGCACCGGTATATTTTCATGAATCGGTAGACGCGGCGTTTCCGGTCAAGCGTGTGAAGGACGGCGAGGAGATACGGCTCGGCAATGTTCTTTTTAAAGTCCTCCACACGCCCGGCCATACGCCCGACAGCATCAGCCTCCTCGTCAGCGACACCGCGCGGAGCAAAGAGCCGTGGCTCGCGCTCACCGGGGACACGCTGTTTGTCGGGGATACGGGGCGCCCCGATCTCGACGGCGATGCGGGTCTTCTTTACGACAGCATATGGGGCAAGTTGCTGCCCCTCGACGATGGTGTCGAGATCTATCCGGCGCATTTTGCCGGCTCCTCTTGCGGGAAGTCGATGAGTCCGAAGCCCAGTTCGACGATGGGGTTTGAACGCCGCTTCAACGCCTCGCTCCGGGCCAAGTCCAAGAAGGAGTTCGTCGATCTCGTGACCGCCGATCTTCCCGTCCAACCTCCCCTCTTCCAGAAGGTTCGACGGTATAACCTGGGGTTTCTGAAAGAGCCGCCCATCGAGAGGACCTACGATATGACGGCGTTGGAGATTTCGCCTGAGAAGCTAAAAGAAAAAATGGACCGCGGTGAAAAGCCGCTGCTGCTGGACGTGCGTGAGGATTTTGAATACCGGCTCGCCAACATCGGGGCAAAACTCATACCCCTTGGCGATCTTCCGAAACGGTACGGCGAACTAAGTACGGAAGCGGAAATCGTGGTGCACTGCCACCACGGCGGCCGGAGCCAGAAAGCCGTCTCGTTTCTCTACGATAAGGGGTTCAGGAATGTTAAGAACCTGATCGGGGGGATCGACGCCTGGTCGGTGAAGATCGATCCTAAGGTCCCGCGGTACTGAAGATCCCGCGGTGCCGGGTGTGTTCCTCTAGCTCGGCAAACCGGCTCATTCGCTTTCCCGGGAAGACCGTCTTCCCGTCGACGCAACACAACCTGCTGCCACACATAACGTCTTTAAAATAGCACTCCAAAAGACCGCATAACGATTCCGCCCTATCCCCGCCGCGCTCGATTTGATGCGAATAAAATACTCATTAGATTATCCGGCTCATCGACTCTGGAGCGAATACGACATGCTCGATCACCTGGAGAACTAAATGGTCATCGGAGTTCCCACCGAATCATCTGCCGATGAAAAGCGGGTTGCCATTGTGCCCGGAGTGTTGCCTCTTCTGACAAAAGCGGGAGTCAAGGTCGTTGTCGAGCGAGGCGCGGGGGAAACCGCCGGATTTTCGGACGCCATGTATCTGGAACAGGGTGCGAGTCTCGCATCCGATCGCTCTCGCCTCCTCTCCATGGCAGAAATCTTTGTCCAGGTACACGGCCTTGATCTTGACACAAGGCGGACGGATCGGAACTTGCCGGGACAGGACCAGATTCTGATCGGACTTTTAAATCCTCTCGGAGCATCGAAAGCCGTGGGCGAGCTTGCGGCAAGGGGCGTGACATCATTTGCCCTAGAGCTCCTCCCGCGCATCAGCCGCGCACAGTCCATGGACGCCTTGACGTCGATGGCTTCAATTTCAGGCTACAAGGCCGTTCTCATGGCAGCCGGATTGCTCGGGAAGATGTTTCCGATGATGATTACCGCTGCGGGCACGATCACTCCTTCCCGCGTCTTCGTCATCGGCGCCGGCGTCGCCGGATTGCAGTCGATTGCGACAGCCCACCGGCTTGGAGCGGTGGTTCAGGCGTACGACGTCAGGCCGGCTGTGAAAGAACAGGTCGAGAGCCTGGGCGCGAAGTTCGTCGAGCTGGAGCTCGAGAGAAAAGGGGCGGAGGCGGCTTCCGGCTACGCGGCCGACATGGGTGAGGATTTTTATCGCCGCCAGCGCGAGCTGCTGACACGGGTGGTTGCTGAAAGCGACGTCGTCATCACGACAGCGGCAATCCCCGGCAAGAAGGCTCCGGTCCTCGTCACTTCGGAGGCGGTCGAAGGAATGCGGCGGGGAGGGGTGATCATCGATCTGGCATCTGAAACAGGCGGCAACTGCCAGCTCACTCAGCCAGGAGGGACGGTGGATGTCCGTGGTGTTACCGTCATCGGTCCATTGAACCTTTCGTCGACCGTCCCATACCATGCAAGCCAGATGTACGCAAGAAACGTGACTGCCTTCCTCCTCAACCTGCTGAAGAACGGTGAATTGGCACTGAATCTCGAGGACCAGATCATTCGAGATACTCTGCTGACTCACAAAGGCGAAGTGGCGAACCCGGTGGTGAGGCAATCTCTTGGCTTACCCGCGCTCACCACGTCAATCGGCGAACTGAAAAGACCGGACGCATGACAAACGAGCTTGAAATCGGCCTTTATATTTTCATGCTCGCGGGTTTTCTCGGCTACCACCTGATCACGCGGGTTCCCCCGCTCCTCCACACGCCCCTGATGTCCGCCACCAACGCGATTGCCGGCATCTCGCTCGTCGGTTCGCTTGTCGTCGCGGGAGCGGACTACGGTCCTCTCAGCACGGTGCTCGGATTCATCGCTGTGACCTGTTCCTCGACAAACGTGGTCGGTGGCTTTCTCATTACCGACCGCATGCTGAAGATGTTTAAGACTTCGAAAGACCAGGCATCGGGCGATCGCGTGATCTTCACGGGCCGACGGGCAATTGCGGCATCGGTTCTATTAATAGGCGGTTTGGCACTGCTCGTCTATTTGCTTCGGCCGCACGGGGACAGCTCGGGAACGGTTGCTGCCGGTAAGCTCACGACGGAGGCGTTGCGGTATTCCTATATTCTATCCGCGGCGTTGTTTATCCTGGGGCTCAAAGGGCTGAGCTCTCCCAGGTACGCCCGCAGGGGCATGATTCTTGCCGCGATCGGCATGCTTATGGCTGTCGTCGGCACACTCTTCCATCATGAGATCGTCAACTATACCTGGATCATCATCGGCATGGTGATCGGCTCGGTCATCGGAGGGGGCATGGGCCTTCGAATTCCGATGACCGCCGTGCCTCAGCGCACGGCCCTGTCACATTCGCTGGGAGCTCTCGCAGCATGCCTCGTCGGAATTTCAGAGTACTTCCGCCACAGCGGCGAACTCAGCAAAGTCGTGATGACGCCGCTCGGCTTCGAGGTGGTTGTCGGCGGGCTTACGTTCACCGGCAGCCTGATGGCTGCCGCAAAGCTGCAGGGACTTCTGCCGGGACAACCCTTGACATATAAGGGACAAAACGTCTTCAACCTGGGCCTGCTTGCAGTCATCGTGGGATGTCTTGTCTATAATGTCGTCATGCCCCCGGCGCCGCTGGTGTTCGAGGTGATGGTCGGCCTGGCGATCATTTTCGGGTTCTTATTGGTTTTACCGATCGGCGCGGCCGACATGCCGGTCGTAATCGCTCTGCTCAATTCATACGGCGGTCTCGCCGATGCGTCCATGGGATTTGTGCTGATGAATAAAATACAGATAATCACCGGCTCGCTCGACGGGACATCCGGCTTTCTCCTTTCGTTATTGATGTGTCGGGCGATGAACCGCTCCGCGATCAATGTGTTGTTCGGCGCGTTCGGCAAAGTCACGGCGGAAGAAGCGCTGGGGCCGGGAGACGATTCGAAAGGAACGACGAGAAGCATCCAACCTGACGAGGTCCCCGCGTTGCTCGACGGTGCCCGGTCGGTTATCATCGTCCCCGGCTACGGGATGGCGGTCGCTCAAGCACAGCACGGCGTCGCCGAGCTGGCGAAGCTTCTGATCAAACAAGGCATCGATGTGAAATATGCGATCCACCCGGTCGCGGGCCGCATGCCGGGACACATGAATGTGCTGCTCGCGGAGGCAAACGTCCCTTATGATCAGTTGTTTGGAATGGAGCAGATCAACCCGTACTTTCCTGAAGCGGATCTCGCGCTGGTGGTCGGGGCGAACGACGTGACGAATCCCGCGGCCCAGACCAATAAGAGCAGTCCGTTGTACGGCATGCCGATTCTGGAAGTCGACCGGGCCAAGATGATCATTGTGCTCAAACGCAGTATGCGTCCCGGTTTTGCGGGAGTCGATAACGAACTGTATTTTAATCCGAAGTGCATGATGCTCTTCGGCGATGCCAAGGATAGCTTGAGCAAACTCTTCGCTGCAATGAAATCCTAGCTCCATAACTTTTCCAATAAGAGGCGCGAACTATATGCTAACTGTCAGTCAGATACTGCGCGAAAAGGGGGATAGTGCGTGGTCGGTCTCTCCCGATACGAAGGTGTATGATGCCCTGAAGCTGATGGCCGAGAAGAACATCGGGGCGCTCCTGGTTTCCGACGGAGAGCGATTGGTGGGAATTTTCTCCGAACGGGATTACGCACGGAAGGTGATCCTGAAAGGCAAATCATCGAAGACGATTCCGGTGAAGGAAATCATGACGGAAGAGGTTCTCTTTATCCGCCCCAGCCACTCGATCGAAGAGTGCATGGCGGTGATGACGAGCAAGCGCATCCGCCACCTTCCGGTGCTCGAACAGAACAAGGTTCTTGGCGTTATTTCAATAGGGGATGTGGTGAAAGCAATCATCTCGGAACAGGAATTCACGATCAAGCAGCTCGAGAATTACATTTCGGGCGGTCGATAAGAGTCCTGCCCGGCACGAGCTGGAACCAATGTTTTTCCACCGGCAGGAATTGTCATGCCTGATCCGGAAACAATGATCGAGCGAAAGGCACATGGCTGGTTTTGAAATAAGTCTCGGGCGAAACACGGATGGCTGATTCAGAAATATTAATCAGCGCGCAACGAGCGGGCCTTACCTCGCGTCGCGACTTCTGGTGGCTTCAACCGCTCCTGACGGTCATCGGTCTCGGGGGATTCATCGTCTACTCAACCTGGGCTGCGTTTCAGGGGAATCACTATACCTTCGGTCCCTATTTATCGCCATTTTATTCACCGGAACTCTTCGGCGATTCTGCACACAGCTGGTTTGGACCGCAACCGGGTTGGTGGCCTCACATTCTGCCGTGGTCGCCCGCGTTGATCATCCTTTGGGCGCCCGGTGGGTTTCGTCTGACATGCTATTATTATCGCGGTGCGTACTATAAGGCGTTCTGGGCCGACCCCCCGTCGTGTACTGTGGTCGAGCCCCGGCGGTCATATCGGGGCGAAAATTCTTTTCCCCTCATCATTCAAAACGTACACCGGTACTTTCTCTATCTCGCATTGCTCTTCCTCGTCATACTTGCGAGCGATGTCGTGAAGGCCTTCCGGTTTACAGACGCGCTCACCGGAGAGGCCTCGTTCGGCATCGGCATCGGCACGATCGTGCTGGCTGTGAAT